>JBHICX010000049.1:0-10808 GCA_046759805.1 Kiloniellales bacterium
GAGTCTATGACCACCACTCGGGCGCCGCTCGCCTCGGCGTAGCCTCCGGCGGAGCCAGGGCCGGGGTCGGCGAGCGAGGCCAGAATGTCGCGCATGCCGGTGGCCGTGGCCAGCTCAACCGGCGCCTCGGCGATCCCCAGCCGGGCCGCGCGCATGCGCACCTGGTCCACCGATTCCTCGCCGGAGACATAGGCGACGCGGCACGAGGCGGCGAGCCCCGCCACCACCTGCAACAACAGCGTCGACTTGCCGATGCCCGGGTCGCCGGCGACCAAGAGCGCCGAGCCGGCGACCAACCCGCCGCCGCACACCCGATCGAACTCGGCGATGCCCGAGGCCAGTTTCGGCATGGCTTCGCCGGCGCCATCCAGGGGCACGAATTCGATCGGCCGTCCGCCGGCCGCGCCGATGCCCTGCGGCACCACCTCGGGCCGGGCCTCCTCGGTGATGCTGTTCCATTCGCCGCAGGCGTCGCAGCGGCCGCTCCACTTCGGGTGGCTGGCGCCGCAGGACTGGCAGACGTAACGGGTGAGGGGCCGGGCCACCGCGGCTCAGGCTCTAAGGGCGGATGGGTCAGGGCGGCGGCTCACAGGGCCCGCACCTGCATCTGGATCGGCCCCTCGGCCCGGCCGTGGATGAACTGGTCGACATAGTCGTTGCCCGAGTTGTCGATCTCGGACACCGTCCCGGTCCAGATGATCCGGCCGCCGTAAAGCATGGCGATCCGGTCGGCGATCTTGCGCGCGCTGGCGATATCGTGGGTGATCGACAGCGCCGTTACCCCCAGCTCGCGCACGCTCTTGGAAATTAGCTCGTTGATCACGTCGCCCATGATCGGGTCCAGGCCCGTGGTCGGCTCGTCGAAGAAGATGATCTCCGGCTCGGTGGCGATGGCCCGGGCCAGCCCCACCCGTTTCTGCATGCCGCCCGACAGCTCCGCCGGAAACAATTCCCCGACCTCCAGCCCGAGACCCACCGCCGCCATCTTGTCCAGGGCGATCTTCTTGGCCTGCCGGCGGTCCAGGCCGGCGCCCTGGGTCAGGCCGAAGGCGACGTTCTCCCACACCTTGAGGCTGTCGAACAGGGCCGAGCCTTGGAACAGCATGCCGAACTTGCGCAGGGTTCGGTCATGGTCGCGTGCCGACATGCCCACGACCTCTTCGCCGTCCACCTTGATGCTGCCCTGGTCCGGGACCATGAGCCCGAGGATGCACTTCAAGGTCACCGACTTGCCGCTGCCGGAGCCGCCGATCACCACCACCGATTCGCCGACGCCGATCTCCAGGTCGACTCCTTTGAGCACCTGGTTGTCGCCGAAGCTTTTATGGACGTCGCACAACTGGATCTTGGGTTCGGCGGCCATGGCTCTTGGTCGATACCTGCGGTCGGTGGAGGGGTCGGTTCGCTCAGACGGCGAAGAACAGCTCGGTCACCACGTAGTTGAAGGTCAGAATCAGGATCGAGGCGGAAACTACGGCATTGGTGGTGGCCGCGCCAACGCCTTGGGCGCCGCGCGCCGAGTTGAAGCCGTGATAGCAGCCCATGAGCGCGATGATGAAGCCGAACACCCCCGCCTTGACCAGGCCGGAGACCACGTCGATCACCTCCAGGAACTCCCAACTGCGCTGCAGGTAGTTGGCGGGATTGAAGCCGAGCTTGTAGGTGCCGACCACGTAGCCCCCGAATATGCCGATGATATCGGCCACCAGGACCAGGATCGGCAGCATCAACAGCCCGGCGATCAGCCGCGGGGCGATCAGGTACTTGTAGGGGTTGGTGGCCAGCGTCGCCAGGGCGTCGATCTGCTCGGTCACCCGCATGGTGCCGATCTCGGCGGCCATCGCCGCCCCGATCCGGCCGGCCACCATCAGCCCGGCAAGCACCGGGCCGAGCTCGCGAGTCATCGCGATCACAACCACGGTGGCGACCGCGCCTTCCGCGGAAAACCGGGCGAAGCCGGTATAGGTCTGCAGCGTCAGCACCATGCCGGCGAACATGCCGGTGAGACCCACCACCGGCAGCGAGTAGTACCCGATGTCGACCATCTGCCGACCAATGAGCCGCGGGTAGAGCGGCGGGCGCAGGCAGTGGGAGATTCCGGAGAGGCTGAACAGCACTAGCTGGCCGGCGCTGGCGAGGAAGCCCAGGAAGGCCCGGCCGACGGGCGCCAGAAAATTCATGCCCTGGGGCCGGGTCGCATACCGGCGTGGCCGATGACGCCCGTCCAAGGGTCGCCGGCCCGGCGCGCCGTCTCGTGGCCAGGACACACGGAAATGCGATCACCTGCCATTATGAACTGAAGCCCGGTGCTTGCCTGGTGTTTCCACGTAGACCCGATGATAGCGGTGCCCGAGCGCGGTGAGGATCTCGTAGCCGATGGTCCCGGCCTCGGCGGCCAGCGCGTCGACCCCGTGTCGGGGCCCGAGCAGGTCCACCCACTGGCCGGGCCGCGCGGCTCGCGGCGGCGCCGCGGTCACGTCCAAGGTGATGAGATCCATCGAGACACGCCCCACGACAGGCACCCGAACGTCCCCTAGAAAGGCGTGCGCTCGGTTGCTCAACGATCGAAGATAACCGTCGGCGTATCCCACGGCAACCGTCGCCAGCCGCCCCGCCCGGGTGACCCGGTGCGTCGCACCATAGCCAACGGTCATGGGGCTGTCAACGTTGCGCACCTGGAGTATTTTTCCTTTTAAATTAATAACTTGTGCCATTGGATTGGGGGTCCCCGGCTGGGGCGCGACGCCATAGAGCGCGGCCCCCGGACGGGCCAGGTCGAAGTGGTAATCGGGCCCCAGGAAGATGCCCGAGGAGTTGGCCAGGCTGGCCGGCGCCTGGGCCAGCCGGCGGCGCGCTTGCGTGAAGGTGGCAAGCTGACGGGCGTTCATTTCATGCCCCGGCTCATCGGCGCAGGCCAGGTGACTCATGACGTAAGAGAGCTCGATGCCGGCCAGCCGGCCGGGATCCTCGGCCAGCCGGTCCACCTCGGCCGGTTCGAGTCCGAGCCGCGTCATGCCGGTATCGACGTGAAGGATGGCCGGCAGGGGCCGCCGCCGGCGGGCCGCCAACGCGGCCCAGGCGTCGACCTGACCGAGGTGGTTGAGCACCGGCATGAGGTGGTGCTCGCGGTACACCGGCTCGGTGCCGGGCAAGGCTCCGTCGAACACACCGATCGCCGCCTCGGGCATGAGCCGGCGCAGTGCCACGCCCTCGTCCAGTCGGGCGACGAAGAACTGCCGGCACCCGGCCCGCGCCAGCGCCGGGGCGACGCGGTGCATGCCGAGCCCGTAGGCGTCCGCTTTCACCACGGTGGCGCACTCGACGCCGCCCAGCCGCCGGCACAGCAGCCGATAGTTGGCGACGATGGCGGCCAAGTCGATGCTGAGGACGGCGCCGGCCCCGCCGCCGGCGTCCTCAATGGGCGGCATCCGAGCGGTGGGCTTTCTGCAGGTTGCGGAAGCGCGTGTACTGCCCGTCGAAGTACAGGTCAACCTTGCCGGTCGGGCCGTGCCTCTGTTTGGCGATCACAATCTCGGCTTGGTTGTGCACCTTGGCCATTCTCTTCTGCCAGGCGTCGTGGTCCGGCGTGCCCTCGCGCGGCTGTTTCTGGCGCTCGTAATACTCTTCCCGATAGATGAACATCACCACGTCGGCATCTTGCTCGATGGTGCCGGATTCCCGCAAATCAGCGAGCTGCGGGTGCTTGTCGTCGCGCTGCTCGACGGCGCGGCTCAGTTGCGAGAGCGCCAGCACCGGGACGTCGAGCTCCTTGGCCAGCGTCTTCAGGCCGCGGGTGATCTCCGAGATCTCCTGCACCCGGCTCTCGTTGCGGGCGGCCCGCGAGCCCAGCACCAGTTGCAGGTAGTCGACCACAATCAGCCCCAGGTCGTGCTGGCGCTTGAGGCGGCGCGCCCGGGTCCTCAAGCCCGCCACGGTGAGCGCCGGGGTGTCGTCGATGAACAACGGCAGGCGCGAGATCTCCTGGCTGGCCAGCACGATCTGGTCGAACTGCTGGCTGCGGATGGCACCGCGGCGGATTTCGTCCGACGACACCTCGGCGCGCTCCGCCAGGATACGGGTGGCCAGTTGCTCGGCCGACATCTCCAGCGAGAAGAAGCCGACCGCGGCGCCTTCGCGGCCGTCGCTCGTTTTGGCCGCGTGGGCGGCGTTGAAGGCGATATTGGTGGCCAGCGCGGTCTTGCCCATGCCGGGGCGGCCGGCTAGCACCACCAGGTCCGACGGCTGCAGCCCGCCGAGCCAGCTGTCGAGGTCGCGCAGGCCGGTGCTGATGCCGCTGACATGGCTGTCCTTTCGGAACGCCAGCTCGGCCATTTCCAGGGCGCCCATCATGGCGCTGTCGAAGCTTTCGAATCCGCCCTCGTGCCGGCCCTCGGTGGCCAGGTCATAGAGCTTCTGCTCCGTCGCCTCGATCTGCTGCACCGCCGGGCTGTCGACCTCGAGGCTGTAGGCGTCGTTGACCACGGCCTCGCCGATGTCGATCAGCTGACGGCGCAGGTGGTGGTCGTGGATGGTGCGCCCGTAGTCCTCGGCGTTGATCACCGTCACCACCGAGCCGGCCAGGCGCACCAGGAACTGCCCGCCGCCGGCCTCCTCCAGCGCCGAATCCTGCTCGAACAACGGCTTCAGAGTCAGCACGTCGGCCAGCTGGCCGCGCTCGATCAGCTTGCCGCAGGCCTCGTAGATGCGTCCGAGCAAGGGGTCCGCGAAATGCTCCGGGGCCAGAAACTCCGAGACTTTCTCGTAGGCCCGGTTGTTGGCCAGGATGGCGCCCAGAAGCGCCTGCTCGGCCTCGTAGTTGTGCGGCGGGACGCGGTACTGTGCCTCGGCTTGCTTGCCGTCCAGCCGCCTGACCGCGCTGTCGTTCGACTGGGTACTAGCCATGCTGCGCGTCCCTATATCACAGCCTTAAGCGGGGGGAATCTGAGTTCCATGCTCCGTCGCAAAAACAGCGGGGACGAAATGTGGGTAAGGCCGGGACAAAGTCTCGGCTGCCGCCGGCGCGGCTCAGCGATGGAATGGGCTTTCGACCATGGCGCGGAACCGGGCGGCGGAGGCATCGGCCAGCGGGCCGGGGGCGACGAAGCGAATGAACACGTTGCCCCGCTGGCCCTCGATGACGGCGCCGAGGAAGGCGTAGCCCGGCAGCGCTGTCTTTGGCCCGCCCGGGGCGCCGGACATGAGCGTGCCATGGGCGCGGAACAGGTGCACCCGGCGGCCGTCGATCTGCTTGGTCTCGACCGTGGCACCCAAACGCTCCGGCGGCTCTTGGAACTGGCGGCGCCAGCGTTCGATGTTGGCCTCGACGCTGCCGCCGCGACCCGGTCCGAAATGATAGAAGGTGACCGCGCCGTCCCCGCCGCCGGTCGGGTTCGGCACCCGGAACATCGCCTTGCGCATGGGTGTCGGCGGGGCTACCCGCTGCCACCCCTCGGGCGCGGTGAAGCCAAGCCCGCCGACCCAGAAGCGCTCTCCTTCGGCGCCCGCGGGGCCAGGCGTGAGGCAGGCGACTCCGAGGGCGATCGCCAGTGCCAGGGGCCGCCATCGCCGGGGCGGCCATCGATTGCCTTCGGTTATGGCCAGCGCTCCCGCATGGGAGGCGAAAACCATGCCGCCAGCGCCGCGGTTTACTCCGCCGCCCGGGTGGCGGCGTCGAGCTGCCGCGCCTGCGTGCGCTCCCAATCGGTGATGTAGTCGCGGGTGAGCGGCACCGCGTCCCGCCGCTTCGCCAGCTGCATCTGGAACACCATGCGGTCGCGCACCCGGAAGGCGAGCTCGCTTGCCGTCAGGTAGAACTCCCACATCCGGCAGAACCGCTCGTCGCACAGCTCGGCCAGGCTGGCCCGGCCTGCCTGGAAGCGCTGCCGCCAGTGGCGCAGGGTCTCGGCATAGTGCAGCCGCAGGATCTCGAGGTCGGTAAGCCAAAGGCCGGCGCGCTCGACCGTCGGCAGAACCTCGGACAAGGCCGGCTCGTAGCCGCCCGGGAAAATATGCTTGCGAATCCAGGCGTCGGTGAAGTCCGGACCCGCCATCCGACCGATCGAGTGCAAAACGCAGACCCCGCCGTCGGCCAGCCGCTCGCGCACTGCGCCGAAGAAGTCGCCGTAGTGATCGACGCCGACATGTTCGAACATGCCGACCGAGACGATGCGGTCGTAAGTGCCGGGCTCCTCGCGGTAATCGCGCAGGTGGAAGTGCACCCGGTCGGCAAGGTCGGCCTCGGCGGCGCGCCGGCGGGCCACCTCCAGCTGCGGGCGCGACAAGGTGATCCCGACCACCCGCTCGGCGCCGAAGCCGGCGAGGTAGAGCGCCAGCCCGCCCCAGCCGGAGCCGATGTCGAGAATGCGCTGCCCCGGTTCCAGCAGCAGCTTCGCCGCCAGGTGTCGCTTCTTGTTTTGCTGGGCGGTCTCGAGGTCGTCGTCCGGGTCCACGAAGTAGGCGCAGGAATACTGTCGGTCGCGGTCGAGGAACAGGTCATAGAGCCGGTCCGGCCGGTCGTAATGGTGCGCCGCATGGGCGCGCGCCCGGCGCGCCGGATTGCGCTGCTGCAACCTGCGGAAAAGCATGCCGAATGCTTCGGAGGCCTTATAGAACGGCTGGCTCCGGGCGTAATCGAGGTTGATCAGGCACAGGGTCAGGAAGTCGTAGAGCGTGCCTTCCTCGATGGTCAACGTGCCGTCCATGTAGGCCTCGCCGAGATAGAGGTCCGGGTTCAGGTACAGCTTGGTATGCAGCGAGCGGTCATGCAGACGGATCGTCACCGCAGGGCCCGGGGCTCCCGAGAATGCATGATGCCGCCCGTCGGCGTCGATCACGTCGATCGAGCCGACGCGCACGATTCGCTTCAAGAGCCTGCCGGCCAGCACGGTTCGCCTTCACTCCCCGGAAGACGATGGTTCGCACCATTAACGACCGCCCCGGGCACGACCGAAGCGACGTCGTGCCCGGCGGTCGCCACGAAGTATACGCGCCGAAGAGCCACAATTCCATAATCGCCATCTGAGGCGTCGCCGGCCGGACAACCAGGCCGGCCGGGGCGAAGACGGGCGCTCAGCCGGCCTTTGTCCGGTGCCGGCGGCGCTTCTTTGCCGCCTTGCCGGCGGGCGTCTCCTCGGTCTCGGCTTGCCCGGCCTGCGTCTCCGCGGCCGGTGGCGGCCCGGGCGGGGCTTCCGCGCCGCCGGGTGGCGCCGCCGGCGGCTCGCCCTCTGCGGCGGCCTTCGCCTGCATCGCCGCGACCTCCTCGGACGGGGCGACGTTAGCGGTCGCGGTGACGCTGACCTCCGGGTGCAACAGGACCCGGATGTCGTGCAGTCCCAGCTCCTTGATCGGGCGCTCGATCTGCACCTGGTGCCGGTCGACCGCGAAGCCGGCGGCGGCCAGGCGCTCGGCGACGTCGCGCGCGGTGACCGAGCCGTAGAGTTGGCCGCCCTCGCCGGCTTGGCGGATCAGCACGATCATGAGCCCGTCCAGCTTCGCCGCCACCGCTTCGGCCTCGCTGCGGCGCTCCAGGTTGTGGGCCTCGAGCGCGGCGCGCTCCTCCTCGAACCGCTCCAGATTCGCCTTGGTCGCCCTCAGCGCCTTGCGCCGCGGCAGCAAGTAGTTGCGGGCATAGCCGGCCTTGACTGTGACCACGTCGCCCATCTGACCCAGCCTTTCGATGCGTTCGAGCAGGATGACGTCCATGACCTCGCCTCGCGTCTCTCACACCTGTGCCAGGAAGTGCCGTCGCAGCTGGGCCCATTGCTCGATCAACCCCAAGGCGGCGACCATGATCGCCGGCCAGGCGAAGATCACCAGGATGACGTAGCACAGGCCCAAAATCGCCTGGCGCGACTTGTGTGGGCGCGCCATCGCGTGAATCACTGCCAGGCCGGCCAGGAAGAACGGCACCGCGACGACCGCCAGCGCCGTGACGCCGAAGAAACCCAGCCAGCCGTTGCCGAACACCGCCAGCGCCAGCGCCACCGCCAGCGTAATCGGTGCCCAGCGTGGCAGCTCCAACTCGGCGATGTCGAGCGATGGTCGGATGTTGTGGCCGAAACGGCTGAGCAGGCCCTGCGCCAGGCCGCCGTTGATGATCGTCATCAGCATCCATGAGCAGAGCACGATGCCCGGCAGGATCTTGGCCACCGTCTCGACCCTGGCGCCGCTTTGCTCCGGAACCCGGCTCAGCATGTCGGCCAGATTGGCCCGGACGAAGGCCTGGACCGCGCCCTCGAGACCGCCGGGTGCGCCGGTTAGGGCCAGCATCGCCGCCACCAACGCGGCCAGCGCCAGGCCGGCGAGCCAGATCGCCAGCCGCCCGGGCGGATACCATTCCACGGCCCCGGCTTCGGTCTCGCGACCCAACAGTGCCTTTTGGATCATGACCAGCGCCGGCAGGATGACGGCCAGGTAGAACGCCGCCGCGAACACGCCGTCCGCGACCATGAGCGCCGACAGGCCGACTGCCCCGGCGACCGCCCCGGCGACCACGCCGAGCCCGAGGCCGGCCAGGAAGATCGGCAGCTGGATGAAATAGGCGAGCACGAACGCCGCCGCCGAGCCCGTCGTCAGCAGGCCGTACATGACGGCGCTCATCAACCCGGCACCGATGGCAAGCGGCCAATACCTCGCCAATCCGACCTCCCGAAACGCGTCGGCCCGGCGGCCGCGGGGCTAACGAATGACGTACGGCAGCAGCGCCAGGATCCGCGCCCGCTTGATCGCCTTCGCCAGCTCGCGCTGCTTCTTGGTCGACACCGCAGTGATCCGGCTCGGCACCATCTTGCCACGCTCGGATACGAACCGCTGCAGCAACTTGACGTCCTTGTAGTCGATCTTTGGCGCGTTGGGCCCGGAGAACGGGCAGCTCTTGCGGCGCCGGAAGAAGGGACGACGACCCACGGCCATCGCTCTCACGCCTCCTCCTGCTCGGTCACATCCGCGGTGGCCTCCTGCTTCTTCCCGGCCTTTTCCTCGGCCTTCTTCCCAGCCTTTTCCTCGGCCTTCTTCCCGGCTTTTTCCTCGACCTTCTTGTCAGCCTTCTTTGTGGTCTTTCGCTTGGTCTTCCTTTCGGTCTTCTTGTCCGCCTTCTCGTCGCTCTCCTGCGCCCCGGGCTTTGCCTCGTCGGCCTCGGCCGCGGGCCGCTCGTCGCGTTCGCGGCGTTCGCGCTCGTCGCGTTCACGGCGTTCGCGCGCGGCGCGTTCGCGGGTGCGCCCCTGCATCATCGGCGAGGGAGCGTCGTCGAGCTCAGCCAGGCGGATGGTGAGGTAGCGCAACACGTCCTCGTTGAGCCGCATGCTGCGCTCGAACTCCTGCACCGCCGCCGACGGGGCATCGATGTTGAACAGCACGAAGTGCCCCTTACGGTTCTTCTTGATCCGGTAGGCCAGGTTCTTTAGGCCCCAGTATTCCCGCTTGGTAATCCGCCCGCCCTGGCTGCTGATGAGCTCGCCGAAGCCGTCGGCAATGCCATCGACCTGGCTCGCCGACGCGTCTTGTCGGGCGATGAAGACGCTCTCGTAAAAGGGCATTCCTACCCGATCCTCGTTCACACGCTCACGCCGCCGGCTGCCCCCCGAGCTAGGTCGACCCCATGCCTTCCTGCTCGCCGGAGCCGGCGAGAAGCCATGAGTCCGCGGCCTTTGGATTCGGGGGCCTGTCGGCTTGAGGCGGCGCACTATACACAAACACCACCGCCGTTCAACCGACCGCCGGTGGCTGCCGTGGTGGCGCTTGACAGGCATGCCGGCACCCCTTTTGCTGGATCAGCTGGTTGATTGAAGCAGGATTCGCGAAGCCGGTGACACGGGCATTTGTGTTTCCCGGCCAGGCCTCCCAAGTGGTCGGCATGGGTAGGGCGCTGGCCGAAGCCTTTCCGGTCGCCCGTCACCTCCTTGAGGAGGTCGAGGAGGCGTTGCATGAGCCATTGAGCCGGCTGATGTTCGAAGGCCCGGAGCGTGAGCTTACGCTCACCGAGAACGCCCAGCCGGCGATCATGGCGGTGAGCTTGGCGGTGATCCGCGTCCTCGAGGCGGAAGGGGGGCTCGACGTCGCCGCCACCGCTAACTTCGTCGCCGGTCACTCCGTGGGCGAGTACTCGGCGCTGGTTGCGGCGCGGGCGTTGAGCGTCGCCGAGGCCGCCCGGCTGTTGAAGCTGCGCGGCCGGGCGATGCAGCAGGCGGTGCCGCCAGAGGCCGGCGCCATGGCGGCGCTGGTCGGGCTGGACCTGGATCAGGCGCAGGCCGTGGCGGAACAGGCGGCCGGCGACGATGTGTGCGCCTGCGCCAACGACAACGCGCCCGGCCAGGTGGTGGTGAGCGGCCACAGACAAGCGGTCGAGCGGGCGGTCGCAATCGCCGCCGAACGCGGCGCGCGACGCAGGGTCCTGTTGCCGGTAAGCGCGCCCTTCCATTGCCCGTTGATGTCCCCGGCCGCCGAGGCCATGGCCGAAGCGCTGCAGGAGGTTCGTATCGACCGGCCGGTGCCGCCGCTGGTCGCCAACGTGACGGCGACGGCGGTGGACGATCCGGCGGCGATCCGCGAGCTTCTGGTGCGGCAGGTCACTTCCATGGTCCGCTGGCGCGAGTGCGTGCTGTATATGAAGGACGCGGGCGTCGACAGTTTCGTCGAGTGCGGCTCGGGCCGGGTGGTCACCGGCCTGGTGCGGCGCATCGACCGCGATCTCGCCGCCGTTTCGCTCAAGGAACCGGCGGACATCGAGGCCTTTCTCAATACCGTTTAAGGGGTGTGGCCATGTTCGATCTGGCGGGGAAGTCGGCCCTCGTTACCGGGGCCTCGGGGGCGAT
>JBHICX010000050.1:0-10769 GCA_046759805.1 Kiloniellales bacterium
CGCACGTTATCGATATATGGATCGTACGTGCAGGCCTGGAGCATACCGGCGACGGCCATGGCCAATGGAACGCAACCGCGAAGCTTGCCCCCACAGCGGCCGGCCATATCGAAACCCCCCATCATCCTTGATGCTTCTAAAAGGATGGCAGGGAAATAGCAACCCTCCAGGGGCTGGACCGGTTCGACGCCCCATGGAATTCCGCGCATGTGTGGCGCAGGGACCACGCATAGCCGAGGGCGGCCAAGCGGCACGCCGGTGGCACGATGGCCGGTCGGGCGCTATCATCGGCATCTCCATTAAAGCGAACCTGCGGCATTTCCCAGGACACGGAGGGCGCCATGAAGGCGGTAGAGCTTACCCGGTTCGGCATCCCCCATGAGGTCTGCCGCTGCGTCGACGCGGCGGATGTCGGCGCGCCGGGTGATGACGAGGTGGTGATCGAGGTCGAGGCCTGCCCCATCAATCCCGCCGATCTTCTGATCATCGAAGGCCGGTATCCGGGCCCCTCCGAGCTTCCGGCCAGGCTGGGCATCGAGGGCGTCGGGCGGGTCGTCGCCGTGGGCGAGGGTGTTGGCGCGCTCAAGGCCGGCGATCGGGCCATCAGCCTGGCGCGCACCAACTGGGCGCAGCGGATCAAGCTCAAGGCCGCGCACGCGATCAAGGTCCCGGGAGATGCCGACGTGCTGCAACTGGCCATGGTCAAGGTGAACCCGCCGACCGCCATGGTGATGCTGCGCGACTACGTGGATCTGGAGCCGGGCGACTGGGTGATCCAAAACGCCGCCAACTCGGCGGTCGGCGGCCACGTGATCCGGCTCGCCAAGGCGCGGGGCTTGCGGACCGTCAACCTGGTTCGCCGCCAGGCCCTGGTCGACGGGTTGACGCGCATCGGCGCCGACGTGGTGCTGGTCGATGGTGACGACTTGGCGGCCCGGGTCAAGGCGGCAACCGGGGGCGCCGACATCAGGCTGGCGCTCGACGCGATCTGCGGCCAGGCAACCCTGCACCTTGCCGACTGCCTGGCCCCGGGCGGCATCGTTGTCAACTACGGCTATCTGAGCGGCGAGCCCTGCATGATAAAACCCGACCACACGATCGTCGGCGGCATCACCTTGACCGGGTTCTGGCTGGTCAAGGTTCTGCGCACCATGTCGCCCGCCGCCGTTCAGCAGATGTACGACGAGCTGTCCCGGCACATCGTCGATGGAACGCTGCAGACACCGGTCGAGGCGACCTATCGCATCGAGGACATCGAGCCGGCGCTGGCTCATGCCGGGCGCCAGGCACGGGACGGCAAGATCCTGTTGACGCCGAACGGCCCGGTCACCTGATGGCGCGGCGATCTACCAACGGCGGCCAAGGACTCCTGTCATGAGGCTCTACTATTCCACCCCCTCGCCCTACGCCCGCAAGGTGCGGGCGTTCGTCATCGAGACCGGGCTCGAGGACCGGGTCGAGCTGCACCACACCAACCCCTGGGACTCGCAACCGGAGCTGCTGCAGGGTAATCCGTTGAGCAAGGTGCCGACGCTGATCGCCGACGACGGTGAGGGGCTGTTCGATTCGCCGCTGATTTGCGAGTACCTCGACTCGCTGCACGACGGGGCCAGGCTGATTCCGGCCGACGGCCCCGCCCGCTGGCAGGCGCTGCGCATCCAGTGCCTCGCCGACGGCATCCTGGACGCCGCGGTCGGCCGAATCGTGGAGAGCCGCCGGCCCGAGAACCTCCGCTCCGCCGACTGGGACGCGCGGCAGAAGGCGGCGGTGACGCGGTCGCTTGATATGCTCGAGCGCGATGCCGCGGCGCTCGATGGTCCGCTCGACATTGCCCAGCTCGCCGCCGGCTGCGCGCTGGGATATCTCGACTTCCGGTTTCCGCAGGAGCCCTGGCGTGACGCAAGGCCGAGGCTCGCCGCCTGGTACGCGGGGTTTTGCGAACGCCCTTCGATGCGGGAGACCTGGCCGGCGGAGATGCGTTAACCGGCCCCGGCGCCGATCCGGCGCCGTCACCTGCGCCGCCGGCGCGACCGCCTTTCCGCCGACAGCCTCACGATGCGCACGGTCTCCTGCCACAGCTGCGGCGCCGGGATGGCGTCGAGGGTGAACCATTGGGCCTCCGCCACCTCGTCGCTGGGGGAGACCTCGCCGGCGCGCCATTCCGCGGTGACGTCAATGAGCGTGTAGTGACGGCGCACCCGACCGCCGCCGTCGCGCTCGATCAGGTCGACGACGTCGATGAGCTCGGTGGCGGCGACACTGAGGCCGGTCTCCTCGCGCACCTCGCGCTCGGCCGTCTCGAATACCGTCTCACCCAGTTCCTGCAGCCCGCCGGGCAGGCTCCACTGCCCTTCACGCGGCGGCCGGGCGCGGCGAATGAGCAGCAGCCGGTCGCCGCGCCAAACCACCACGCCCACACCGCACAAGGGATGCTCGGGGTATTCGCGCGACATCGAGGCAATCCCGCCTAGCGCTACCGGCGCGGCCAGGCCGGGCTAGGCATGTGCCGCGGTCACGGATCGACGAGTCGCTGCAGGCGGCCGGCCGAGGTGCGGGCGAACCGCAGCACCAGGGCCCGTCGACGGGACGGGGCAAGGGGTGTCGCCTGGGGTTCGCGGCAGAACTCGGCGCCATAGCCGTCGGCCAGGATCAGGCCGCAGCTGTCCGGCAACAGGGCGGTGTCGAAGCCGGCGGGCACGCAGAAATAAAAGCGGTCGCACCAGGCCAGGTAGTCCATCCACTTGCGATCGGCGCGGTAGTCCTCGACCGAGCTCTTGATCTCGGCGATCAACACCTGGCCGGCCTTGTCGACGGCGATCACGTCGGCCCGGCGCCCCGATTTCAGGTTGAACTCGGTCAGCGGCGCATAGCCCCGGTCAAGGAGCGCCCGGCACAGGCCGCGTGTCAGCATCGCCGCCGCCCGTGGCGAGGCGCCGGCAAGCCGGTCGGCGATCAAATGCGGTGAGGAATCGGTCATCACCGCCCGAGACTATCATATTGGCGGCCCACCGTTATGGTCCCTTGGGAAGCTTCCGCTTTTCCAGGCGATGAATTGCGGGCTGAATCGGGGTGCTGGCGGTCCGCCGCTATACGTTGAAGCTTTCGCCGCAGCCGCAGCGGCTTTTCTCGTTCGGGTTGGTGAACACGAAGCCGGATTGGATCTTGTCCTCGACATAGTCCATTTCCGAGCCGATCAGGAACATGGTCGAGGCCGGATCGACGAAGATCCGGACCCCCTTGTCCTCGATCATGTCCTCGAACCTCTTCTGCTCGTCGGCGTATTCGACGAAATAACTGAGCCCCGAGCAGCCGCGCGACCTGACGCCCACGCGCAAGCCCAGCACCGGCTTGTCGGCCCGCTCGATCAGCGCCTTGGCGCGCCGGGCGGCGGCCTCGGTCAGCGTAATCAACGATGCGGCCACTGCGGTGCTCCGTTCCCTAATCCAGCCCCAAGGCGAGGCGGGCGTCCTCGGAGATCCGCTCCGGGCCCCAGGGCGGGTCCCAGACCAGGGCGACCTCCACCTCGCCCACGCCTTCGACCGCCGCCACCGCCTGGGCCACCATGCCCGGCATGCTCCCGGCCACCGGACAGGCCGGCGCGGTGAGCGTCATGTCGATGCGCACGGTCCCGTCGGGCGCGATCTCCAGGGTATAGATAAGACCCAAATCGTAGATGTTAACCGGAATCTCCGGATCATACACGGTCCTGAGCGCCTCGATCACCGCCGCTTCGGAGGCCACGGCGGTCACCGCCGGGTCGATCGGCGCGCCGGCCCGGGCCATGGCCTCGCGGTCGTCCGCCCCGCCAGCGTCGGTCCGGAATGCGTCGGGGTTCGTTTGGTCGTCGACCATCGCCTCAATCCTCGGTGCTGGTTTCGGCCACGCCGTTCATTGCCGCCTTCAGGGTATGCCAGGCCAGGGTCGCGCATTTCACCCGCACCGGGAACTCGCGCACCCCGGAGAGCACCAGCAACCGCTCGGTCTCTTCCTCCATGTCCGCGGGCGGCGTTGCCGCGTCGTCGCCGGTGCACATCCGATGCACGGTCTCGAACAGGGCCTCGGCCTCACCCACGGTCTTGCCCTTGACGATCTCGGTCATCAACGAGGCCGAGGCCACGGAGATGGCGCAGCCATTGCCGACGAATCCCAACTCCCGGATCACCCGGTCCGCGTCGATGTCGAGGAACACCATCAGACGGTCGCCGCACAGGGGGTTATTGCCCATGGCCTCGCAGGTGGCGCGCTCGGGCCGTCCGAAGTTGCGCGGCCGGCGGCCGTGATCCAGGATCACCTCCTGGTAGAGCTCCCGCAGCTCGTCCATCATCGGCCGAATATCTCCACCGCTTCCTCCAGCGCCTCGGCCAGCGCGTCGGCTTCGGCCCGGGTGTTGTACAGGCCGAACGAAGCGCGCGCCGTCGCCGGCACCCCGAGCCGATCCATCAGCGGCAGGGCGCAGTGATGCCCGGTCCGGATCGCCACCCCGGCGCGGTCCACCACGGTTCCGATGTCGTGGGGATGGGCGCCGTCGAGCGTAAACGAGATCACGCTCGCCTTGTTGGGGGCGGTGCCGAAGACCTTCAGGCCCTTGACCGCCGCCAGATGCTGGGTCGCGTAGTTCAGCAGATCACGCTCATGCTCGGCGATGCGCTCGATGCCGATGGCGCTGACGTAGTCGATGGCCGCGGCCAGCCCGATCGCCTGGGCGATCGCCGGCGTGCCGGCCTCGAACTTGTGCGGCAGCTTGGCCCAGGTGCTGCGCTCGAAGCTGACGTCGGAGATCATGTCGCCGCCGCCCTGATAGGGCGGCATGGCCTCCAGGAGCGCCTCCTTGGCGTACAAGACGCCGATGCCGGACGGGCCATAGAGCTTGTGGCCGGTGAACACGTAGAAGTCGCAGTCCAACTCCTGTACGTCGACCGGCCGATGCACCGCGGCTTGCGCGCCGTCGAACAGGACCTTGGCCCCGGCCTCATGGGCCAGACGCACGATCTCCCTGGCCGGAGTGACCGTGCCGAGTACGTTCGAGGTGTGGGTCACTGCCACCAGCTTGGTTCGCGGCCCCAAGAGCTTGGCGAACTCGTCCAGCAGGAACTCGCCGTCGTCGCTGATCGGCGCCACCTTGAGCTCGAGCCCCTTCTCGTCGCGCAACAGCTGCCAGGGCACGATGTTCGAATGATGCTCCATGGTGGAGACCACCACCGCGTCGCCTTCTTTGAGGAATCGCCGCCCATAGCTGGCGGCGACCAGGTTGATCGCCTCGGTGGCGCTGCGGGTGAAGATGATCTCGTGGCGGTGCGCGGCATTGAGGAACCGGCGCACGGTGTCGCGCGCGCCCTCGTAGCGGGCGGTGCAGCGCTCGCTTAAGAAATAGACGCCACGGTGGACGTTGGCGTATTCGCTCTCGTAGACCGAGCGCAGGGTGTCGATCACGTGGCGCGGCTTCTGCGCCGAGGCGGCGCTGTCGAGAAACACCAACGGCCGACCGCGCACCTCGCGCCCGAGGATCGGGAAGTCGGCGCGCAGGCGGTCCACGTCGTAGGGCCGGGGGGTGGTGTCCGCCGGCGCCATGTCGATGGCCTCGGCCGGACCGGTCATGGACGCCTCCCTGTCGCTTGGCTGCGTGTCTGGCGCCGGGCGGCGAGCCAACCGGCCACGACCTCGCGGAATGCCTGGCGGCCGCCGTCGGAACCGATCTCGTCGATGACCTCGCCGACGAACGCTTCCACCAGGATGTCCCGCGCCCGGTCGCGATCGATGCCGCGGGCGCGCAGGTAGAAGAGCTGATCCTCCTCGATCTCGCCAATGGCTGCGCCGTGGCTGCACTTCACGTCGTCGGCGTAGATCTCGAGCTCGGGCTTGGTGTCCACCTCCGCCCCGGGCGACAGCAGCAGCGCCCGGTTGAGCTGGTGACCGTCGGTCTGCTGGGCGTGGCGTCGCACCAGGATCTTGCCCTGGAACACGCCGCGGGCGGTCTCGTCCAGGACCCCCTTGTAGACCTGCCGCGAGCGGCTGCCGGGGGCCGCGTGGTCGATGAAGGTGGTGTTGTCGACATGCTGGTCGCCGGCGATCACATAGGCGCCGTTGAGGCGGCAATCGATGTCCTCGCCATTGAGGCGCACCCTGAGCTCGTGGCGCGCCAGCCGCCCGCCTACCGACAAGACGAAGCTGTCGTAAGCCGACCGGCTGTCCAGGGTCACCTGGGTCATGGCCAGATGAAAGGCGGGCGGCGCCTCGTCGTGCAGCTTGTAATGGGCGAGCCGGGCGCCTTCGCCGACCGTCACCTCGGTGACCAGGTTGCCGAGGCTGGGCACATCGCCGCCGGCGCCGACATGGCTCTCGAACACCGTCGCCCGGCTGCCCGGCTCGGCGATGATCAGGTTGCGCGGGTGGCAAGCCAGCGGCCGCTCGCCCGGCGCGGTGACGAACTGGACGTGGAGCGGCCGGTCCATGACCGCGCCCCGGGGCAAGCGCAGCACGAAGCCGTCCGCCATCAGCGCCGTGTTGAGGGCCAGCATCGCCATGCCGTCCGGCGCTGCCAACCGCCCGAGGCGGGCCTCGATCGCCGCCGGGTCACGGTCCAGCGCGTGCGCCAGGCCGCCGGCCTCAACGCCCTGGGGCAGGCCGTCGAGGGCCGAAAGCTCGGGCCGGAAGCGGCCGTTCACTACCACCAGGCGGTAGGCGTCTTGGGCCAACGCACCGGGGTCCGGCAGCGCTGTCGGCGTCGGCGCGTCCGTCGCCGGCTGGAAGTCGATCTTGGTCAGCGGCTTCAGGTTGGTGTACCGCCAGTCCTCGACCCGACGGGTCGGCAGGCCCAGGGCCCGGTAGCGCTCGAAACCGCGCTCGCGCAGCCGGTGCAGCCAGGGCAGGTCGCCACCGGCGCCCGCCCGGGCGATGGCCGCGTAGTGATCGGTGAATGGCGGCGTGATGGTGCGGTCGTCCGGCATGGTGGGGTCGCCCGCCGCCTCAAGCCGCCGCGGCGTCGAGGAACTCGCCGTAACCCTTTTCCTCGAGCTCGTGCGCCAGTTCCTTGCCGCCGGACCTGGCGATTCGCCCGCGCGCCAGCACGTGCACGTGGTCCGGCACGATATGGTTCAACAGCCGCTGGTAGTGGGTGATGAGCAGCACCGAGTGCTCGGGATCCCTGAGCGCGTTGACGCCGTCGGCGACCACCTTGAGGGCGTCGATGTCGAGCCCGGAATCGGTCTCGTCCAAAATCGCCAGCCGGGGTTCCAGCACCGCCATTTGCAGGATCTCGTTGCGCTTCTTCTCGCCGCCGGAAAAGCCGAGGTTCACGGCCCGCTTCAGCAGGTCGTCGGTGATGCCGAGCATCTTGGTCTTCTGGCGCAACAGCTTCAGGAACTGCATGGCGTCCAGCTCCGGCAGGCCCTGATGCTTGCGCAGCGCGTTGAGCGCGGTCTTGAGAAAGGTGGTGCCGGTCACGCCGGGAATCTCCACCGGGTACTGGAAGGCCAGGAACAGGCCCTCGCCGGCGCGCTCCTCGGGCGCCAGCTCGAGCAGGTCGTTGCCGTCGTAACGCACCTCACCGCCGGTGACCTCATAGCCGTCGCGCCCGGCCAGCGCGTAAGCGAGCGTGCTCTTGCCGGAGCCGTTCGGCCCCATGATGGCGTGGATCTCGCCGGGCTCGACGGTGATGTCGATGCCGTCGAGGATGGTGGCTCCGTCGACCGCGACCCGCAGATTCCTGATCTCGAGCAGTGCCATGCCCTGAGTCCCCGGTGCGTTTGCCGGCCCGCCTCAGCCGACGCTGCCCTCGAGGCTCACCCCGACCAGCTTCTGCGCCTCGACGGCGAACTCCATCGGCAGTTCCTGCAACACCTGTTTGCAGAACCCGTTCACGATCAGCGACACCGCCTCCTCGGCGTCGAGGCCGCGTTGCAGGCAATAGAACAGCTGGTCCTCGCCGATCTTCGACGTGGTCGCCTCGTGCTCGACGCGGGCGCTCGGGTTTCGCGACTCTATGTAGGGCACCGTATGGGCGCCGCAATCCTCGCCGATCAACAGGCTGTCGCACTGGGTGAAGTTGCGGGCGCCCTCCGCCTTGGGCATGACGCGCACCAGGCCGCGATAGGTGTTGTTGGCGCGGCCGGCGGAGATGCCCTTGGAGATGATCTTCGAGCGCGTATTGCGGCCGATGTGAATCATCTTGGTGCCGGTATCGGCCTGCTGGCGGTTGTTGGTGACGGCGACCGAGTAGAATTCGCCCACCGAGTTGTCGCCCTGGAGGATGCAGCTCGGGTACTTCCAGGTGATCGCCGAGCCGGTCTCGACCTGGGTCCAGGAGATCTTCGAGTTGTGGCCGCGGCAGGCGCCGCGCTTGGTGACGAAGTTGTAGATGCCGCCCTTGCCCTCGGCGTCGCCCGGATACCAGTTCTGCACCGTCGAGTACTTGATCTCGGCGTCATCGAGCGCGATCAACTCGACCACGGCGGCGTGCAGCTGGTTCTCGTCGCGCATCGGTGCCGTGCAGCCCTCCAGGTAGCTCACGTAGGAGCCCTGGTCGGCGATGATGAGCGTGCGCTCGAACTGGCCGGTGTTCTCCGCGTTGATCCGGAAATAGGTGCTGAGCTCCATCGGGCAGCGCACCCCCTTCGGCACGTAGACGAACGAGCCGTCGGTGAACACCGCCGAATTGAGGCAGGCATGCTTGTTGTCGGCATACGGGACCACCGAGCCCATGTATTCGCGGACCAGGTCCGGGCGTTCGCGCAACGCCTCGGAGAACGAGCAGAAGATGATGCCCTCGTCCTCCAGCCGCTTCTTGTAGGTGGTCGCCACCGAGACGCTGTCGAACACCGCGTCGACGGCGACGCCGGCCAGCACCTCCTGCTCCTTCAAGGGGATGCCGAGCTTCTCATAGGTCTCCAAGAGCTTCGGGTCGACCTCGTCCAGGCTCTTCGGCCGGTCCGTCTCTTTCGGCGCCGAGAAGTAGTAGGCGTCCTGGTAATCGATCGGCGGGAAGGCCACCTTGGCCCATTCCGGCTCCGGCATCCGACCCCAGTGACGAAAGGCCTTGAGGCGCCAATCGAGCAACCACTCGGGCTCCTCCTTCTTGGCCGAGATGAAGCGGATGATGTCTTCATTGAGGCCCTTGGGCGCGGTGTCGGCTTCGATGTCGGTGACGAAGCCGTACGCGTATTGTTGCTGCGTGACCGCGCGAACCCGTTCAACCGTCTCGGTGGTAGCCGCCATGAGGTGACGCTCCTGTCTCCTGTTGCGTTCGGTTTGGGCGGTTGACCCGCTCAGGACGCCTTGCCGACCCGCGGCCCGCGGGACCGCTCGTCAGGCGGCGCCACGGGGAACACCAGGTCCGGTGTCATGTCGGCCAGGGTGAGGTCCTGCAACGCCCGTCGGATCGCCTGGTTGATCTTGTCCCAGTGACCGCGCATGGGACACAAGCTCTCGACGTCGCACTGGTCGAGGGCGCCGTGGACGCAGGCGGTGAGCGCGATCGGTCCCTCCAACGCGGTGATGATCTCGGCCACCGAGATCTCCTCCGCCGGACGGTCCAGCCGGTAGCCCCCGGTGACTCCGCGGTGCGAGGCGGCCAGACCGGCGCGCGCCAGCGCGGTCATCAGCTTGGCCACGCTGGGCAGCGGCACGCCGGTATCGCGCGCGACCTGGGCCGCCGTCACCACCTCGTCCGGGCGCATGGCCATCTGCGCCATCACCACGACCGCATAGTCGGTCATGCGATTGAGCTTGATCATCCCGGGCGTCACATCTAGGACTAATTCAATCGTATATTAGAACCGTCGCCGGGGAAATCAAGTACCGATTTGGTCCAGTATTCCGAAGCGGCACTTTGCCGCGTCATGGTCACGCCTTGGCGCGCCCGGCGCGGGCTTCAGGCGGTGGCCTTGAGACGCTCCGCCTGGCGCAAATCGACCGAGACCAGTTGCGAGATGCCGCGCTCGGCCATGGTCACCCCGAACAACCGGTCCATGCGGGCCATGGTCATGCGGTGGTGCGTGATCACCAGGAAGCGGGTCGCGGCCCCCCGGGCGATCGACTCCAGAAGCGTGCAGAAGCGATCGACGTTGGCGTCGTCGAGCATCGCATCGACCTCGTCCAGGGCGCAAACCGGCGCCGGGTTGGTCAGGAACACCGCGAACATCAGCGCGGTCGCGGTCAACGCCTGCTCGCCGCCCGACAACAGCGACAGGACCTGCAGGCGCTTGCCCGGCGGGCTGGCCATGATCTCGAGCCCGGCCTGCAGCGGATCATCCTCGCCGGTGAGCTCGAGATGTGCCCGGCCGCCGCCGAACAGTCGCACGAACAGCTCCTCGAAGTGCTTGTTCACGGTCGCGAACGAGGCCAGCAGGCGTTCCCGACCTTCGCGATCGAGGGCCGCGATGCCCTGGCGCAGCCGGGTGATCGCCGCGATCAGATCCTCGCGTTCCGCGCGCATGCCGGCGATCTGCTGGCCGAGCTCGTCTGCCTCCTGCTCGGCGCGCAGGTTGACCGGGCCCATGGTATCGCGCTCGCGCAAGAGCCGCTCCAATCGGGCCTGCACCGGCCCCGGCTCGGGCAGCCGGTCGTCGCCGGTCAACCCGGCCACCTCCGGCGTCTCCTCGGGCGAGCAGTCGAGGCGCTCGGCGATGCGCTCCGCCACCGTGTCTCGGCGCTCCTGAGCCTGCGCCACCTCGGCCTCCAGGCGCACGCGCCCTTCGCGGGCGGCGGCCAGCTCGCCCTCCGCCTGCCGGAGCCGGCGATCGGCCTCGCCGAGCGCGGTCTCGGCCCGCGTCAGC
>JBHICX010000051.1:0-10536 GCA_046759805.1 Kiloniellales bacterium
CAAGACCGCAGCCGCCGAAGGCGGTGGCCCTCCGGGCCAGTCTTGACAAGCCGGTTGGATCAGGCAGAGGGCTCACCATGAGATCGAAGGCGGGGTGGCGGAGTCCAAGGCTGCGGCCCGGTCAGTCGCTGACCGCGTAGCGCGTCTCGGCTTCGCCATAGGCGTCGAAGCCGACCAGCTGGCGCAGCGCGGCGAAGTCCTTCAGCCGGGTCGGGCGGCGGCCCGACTTCAGCGCCGCCAACGCCTCCTCCATGGCGCGGACGGCGGTGGACAGAAGGGTGAGCGGATAAAGGGCGAGCTTGTAGCCGATCTCCTCCAGCCGCGGCGCCGGCAGTACGGGGGTGTCGCCCCCTTCCACCATGTTGGCCATGGTGGGCGCCGGGATCTCGCGGCACAGGCGGCGCATCTCGTCCTCGCCCAGCGGTGCCTCCACGAACACCAGGTCGGCGCCAAGATCGGCGAACGCCCTGGCCCGCCACAGCGCCTCGTCGAGGCCGTCGGTGGCGCGGGCGTCGGTGCGCCCCATGATCAAGATGTCGGCCCCGTCGTCGCGGGCGTCGACCGCGGCGCGCAGGCGAGCCAGGGCCTCGGCGCGCGCCACCACCTCTTTGCCGCGGGTATGGCCGCAGCGCTTCGGCGCCACCTGGTCCTCGATCATGGCGCAGGCGAAGCCGGCCCGGGCGTAGCCGGCGACCGTGCGCTTGACGTTGAGCGCATTGCCGTAGCCGGTGTCGGCGTCGCCGATCACCGGGATCTTGACCCCGGCGCAGATGTCGCGCCCCTGGTCGACCATCTCGCCGTAGGAGATGAGCCCGGTGTCGGGCATCGCCAGCCGCGCCGCGGCGACCGCGAACCCGCCCATGAAGGTGACCCGGAAGCCGGCCCGCTCGATCAGCCTGGCGGACAAAGCATCGAAGCAGCCGGGCATGACCTCGATCCCCGGCTCATCGAGGATGGCGCGCAGGCGGCCGGCAGGCGAGATCGTCGTGGTCATGGCATGGCTCCCCTTGAATGCGCCGCCGGTCAACCGTCCCAGCGCACCCAGTCGCGGTCCCGATGGCCGAAATCGAAGGCGTCCGGGTGGGTGATCTCGGCCAGTATCTCCAAGGACTCTCCCAGGCTCGGCCCCGGTCGGTGGAAGTACCGGTTGCCGTCGGCGATGCAGACCCGACCGGCGGCCACGGCGCTAAGCCTTGCCCAGCCGGGCCAGTCGGCCAGCACCGGCATGTCGGCGCGGGACTGGGCAATCGAAAAGCCGCAGGGCGACACCAGGATCACCTCGGGATCCGCCCGGCCCAGCGCCTCCCGGTCGATCCGGGGCGACGGCTCGCCGATCTTGCCGAACAGGCTCACGCCGCCGGCCAGCGCGATCAGCTCCGGCATCCAATTGCCGGACCCCATCAACGGCTCGATCCATTCGATGGCGGCCAGCCTCGGTCGCCGTGGCTCGGCCCGGGCCCGGGCGGCGATGGCCTCGACCCGGCCCTCGAGCTCGGCCACCAGCGCCGCCCCGCGCTCGGCGACGCCGAGCGCCTCTGCCACGTCGCGCATGTCCTGCCAGACCTCGGCCAGGGTCGCCCCATGGGCCGAGACTACCCGCGGCCGGCCTTCGACCCAGTCGGCCACGGCGGCTTCAAGCTGCGCCGTGCTCAACGAGCACACCTTGCACTGGTCCTGGGTCAGGATCACGTCCGGCCTGAGTTCGCGCAGCGCCTCGGCATCGACCCGGTACACCGCCAGCCCCTGCTCGACGATGGCGCGCACGTCGCGGTCGATCTCGGCGCTCGGCCTGTCGGCCGGAAACCGTGGTGCCGTCAACGCCGGCACCTCGGCCCCGCCGAAGGGCGGGTCGCATTCGTGGCTGCGGCCGACGAGCGCGTCGGCAAGCCCCAGCGCGGCGACGGTCTCGGTCGCGCTCGGCAGCAGGGAGACGATGCGAGGCGGGGCCATCGGGACTAGACAATCACTGCCTCGGGCATCAAAGCATACCAGTTGGCCTGCCTTTTGCTAGCTTATGGGCGAGGGGACTTGGTCGGAGCCTTTCCGATGACCGCGAAGCAGAAGGTGATCGGCGGCGACGCCCATCCGTTCTACCGCTGGATCGTCGACGAGCTGGGCGAGGGGGCGGCGCCGCGCTGGAACTTCCACAAGTATCTCATTGCACCGGACGGCAGCCTGGCCGGCATGTGGCCGCCGAAGGTCAGCCCACTCGACCCGGAGATCGAAGCGGCCCTGGACGGGCTGCTTGGGGAGCCGCCGGCGTGACCCCCGCGCGCTGTGCCGCGACTCCGGCCGGTAGCTGTCCCCGCCCCCGGTGCCGCGACAATCCGGTCGCGTCGGAGCCGTCGGAGCGGGACAGAATCTGCGGCCCATGACGTTGGTTTCCTTCCTCGGCGATTATGGGCCGTCGTTGGCGGCGTTCGCCGCCTTCGGCCTGCTGCATTCCGTCGGCGCCCAGGAGCCGTTCAAGAACGCGCTGGCCGGTTGGACTGGCCAGTTCTTCGTCGAACATTTCTGGCGCCTGGTTTATTGCGCCCTCAGTTTCGTGGCCCTGTATTACGGCGTTTCGGCCCTGCATTGGGCGCGGAACGTCGACTACGACGTCTGGCTCATCGACTATCCGGACTGGCTCTGGCAACTCATCACCCTCCTTCACCTGTTGTCCATCGCCTTGCTGTATGTCGCTTTCCTACAAAGCGATTACCTGGAGTTCCTCGGCTTCAGGCAGGCGTGGCGAGGGCTCTTGGCAATGCTCGGCAGGCCCTCCCGGCGTCCGGAGCTGCGGCTGTTCGGGACCCACCGCCTGGTGGTCAGCGGCCTTTACGCTTGGGTGCGGCACCCGATGATGGTCGCTGGATTGTTGTTCTTGCTCACCAGCGGGCCGTCCCTGAACAACCTCATCTACACCGGCATGTATGCGACCTACATGGTAATCGGCGGCTACTACGAGGAAAGGCGCATGGTCAGGGTCTTTGGACCGGACTACCTGCGCTATCGACGCCGGGTCGGCGCGTTTTTCCCACGGCTGTGGCCGCGGGCGGTGGAGTGACAGGCAGGATGCTGGAACGAATTTCCGAGTACTTCTATGACCCGGTGGTGTTCTGGACCGCCCCGTTTGCGTTGGTTGCGCTGCAGGCCGGGATTCACCGAATTCGGGCCTGGGTTCGCCGCCGGCGACGGCAACCGCCGATGGCTCACGATTAGTTGTGCCGGACCTGGTTGCGGCGGGAATCCCATCGGGTCATTATGCCCCGTTCTCTCGGGGTGACCCGGGACGCATCGTCACGAACCGCGAAAATCCGATTCGGGAGGACGGAACATGAGGCTGTCCCTGCGTCTACTCACCGTCTGCGCCCTGGCACTGGCGCTGACGGTCGGCACCGCCGCGTGGTCGGCGTCCGCCTTGGCGGCCGGATCCACGTCCTCGTCCCCCAAGGCGAGTGAGGACAGGACGGCCAAGCGCTTTGCCAAGGCCAAGAAGGAGATCAGGAAAGGGGATTACGAGGACGCCATCGAGCTCCTGGAGAAGGTGGTGCGCAAACAGCCGAACAACGCCGACGCTTACAACCTCCTCGGCTTCAGCCACCGCAAGCTGAAGAAGTTCGACACCGCGTACAAGTATTACACCCGGGCGCTGAAGATCGACCCAAACCACAAGGGTGCGCTGGAGTATCTCGGCGAGCTGTATGTCGACACCGGGGATTTGAAGAGCGCGGAGGCCGTGCTCGCGCGCCTCGCCGCGGTCTGCCCTTCGGGCTGCGAGGAGAAGGACGATCTGACCGAGAGGATCGTCGCCTACAAGAAGCGATCCGGCGGCTGACGCACCCGCCTTAGCCGGGCAGCGAGCGGGCGTCGGACAGGTTGGTGAAGGCGCGCAAGTCGGCGAACAGGATAGCGATCTCGGCCTCGGTGCCCTGCAGGTAGGCGGCGCGACGGGTCTATCTCTTTTCCCGAAATTTATCGTGGCAGGCCCCACAGGCATTTCCCAGCGCACCCACCTGCGCGCCGATGTCCTGCATGTAGCCGCTTTCGGCGACCTTGGCCAGCTTGGCCGCCTCCGTCCGGAAGGCGTTGAGGACCTTCTTGAACTCCTCCGGCTTCTCCCAGATGGCCGGAAGCGCCCGCGTGTCGCCGACGTCCGAGCCCGCGGGAAAGAGCTTCGGTACGATCTTCGACAGTTCGGCGACGGCGTGCGCGTGAGCCTTGAGGTCCTCGGTGAACGGGACCTGGCCCTCGAGGATAGCGACAATGGCGCCAAGGTGTGCACCGTTGGCCTTCATGATCGACTGACGATACTTGATCGCTCCTACGTCGGCGGCGGCCGCGGCGACGGTGGGGCCCACCCAGCGGCCGGCCTCGTACGCCTCGATCGCGGCCTTCAGATCGTTGAACTCCTCGCAGCCGAAGAAGCCGAAGTAGCAGAACTCGTCCAGCTTCTTGAGCCTTTCCCTGGCCTTCGCCAGGTCCCCCATCTGCAGATACAGCTCGCCGAGGTACTCGTTGGCGCCGCGGTGGTCGGGATCGATCGCGAGCGCTTTCTGGTAGGCCGCTAGGGCCTGATCCACCTGCCTTAGGTTGCGGTGGCTGAAGCCGATGTAGTTCCAGGCGTCGGCGTTGTCCGGATCGGCGGCGACCACCTTCCGCAACAACTCGATGGCCTGCCCGTAGTCGGCGGCTTTGACGGCCTTTACCCCGAGTTCATAGTTTCCCAGTTTGCGGGGAGTCGAGGTGGTGGGCGCGCCCGCGGCCATCGCCGAGGAGGCCAGCCCCAGACTCAATACGACGGCCAGTAGGGATCTCCCTATCATGGGATTCCTCCTGTGCTCTTCACCGGAAGTCCCCAGATGGTTGCTCCCGGTTTGCTGACGATGGTAGCACAAAGCACGCTCAACGACGAAAGCCGGGCAGCGAGCGGGCGTCGGGGACCACTCGCACCTTGAGCGGCTCGCGGCGGCCGCGCAACTGTGTCTCACGCGCCTCGAAGCCTGAGAGATCGATCCCGGCGCGCTCGGCCACCGCTTCCGAGACCACCAGCTCGGCGCCGAAACCCTTCGACTGTGCTTCCAGTCGGCTGGCCGTGTTCACCGCGTCGCCGACCGCGGTCACCGAGGTGGCCCGGGAATAGCCCATCTCGCCTACGATCGCCGGGCCCACGTGGATGCCGATGCCGATTCTGAGCGGCGCCTCGAGCTCGGGCTTGAGCGCCTGGTTGAGCTCCTCCAGCTTGGCGCCCATGGTGCGCGCCGCCGTGAGCGCCTGGCGGCAGGCCTGGTCCGGCTTCGAGTCCAGGCCGAACAGCGCCATCACCCCATCCCCGATGAACTTGTCGATGCGCCCGCCGGCGTCCTCCACCGCGCGCCCCATGGACTCGAAGTAGCGGTTCAATAAGAACACCACGTCGTAGGGCAGCCGGCGTTCGGACAACTTGGTGAAGGCCCTGAGATCGGCGAACAGGATGGCGATCTCGGCCTCGGTGCCCTGCAGGTAGGCGGCGCGGCGGAAGCCGTCGCGCGGGCTCGCGGTCGGTGGCAACAGCGGCGTGACCCCGATATCGCCGGCCGGACGTAGCTGGCAGGCCAGTCGCACGTTGGGCGGCGCGCCGACCCGGTCCAGCACCCGTCGTTCCGCCTCGCTTGCCGGCACAACCTCGTCCAGCCCCTCGCCGACGCGCACCCGGCAGGTGGAACACCGACCCCGGCCGCCGCACACCGAGGCGTGCGCGATGCCGGCCAAGCGGCTGGCCTCCAGGACGCTGACACCGACCGGAACCTCGACCACCCGGCCGTCGGGATAGCCGATGCGCACCAAGCCGTGGCGGCGCTCGACGTACCCGCGAACCTGCCGGGCCGCCAGGGTGAGCACCACCAGCGCGGCAAACGTCCCCAGCACCAGGGTCTCCACCCGGTGCAGCCAGGCCACGTTTTCCGCCGACGGGAACCCGATCGCCAGCATGGCGTCCTCGACCCAGTCCGGGTCCTGGGCCAGCACCGCGATCTCCTTGCCGGCCATGACGAAGCCGGTGAGCGCCGCGACCGGCAACAGGAGCGCCAGGCCATAGAGATACGGCACCAGGCGGCCGTACCAGGGCTTGAGCCGGAGCCAGAGGTGGAGCCCGATGCAGCAGTGCAGCCAGGCCACGCTGAGCCCGGCGGCCTGTTGCAAACCGATCTCCGGCGCCAGCAACCACAGCACCATCACCACATAGGTGTAGCTGTCGGTGGTCTCCAACAGCTCGAAGGCGATCCGGGTGCCGAGGATGTGTTGCAGCAAGAGCGGCATGATGGCGAGGCCGAGAACCAGCTGCGCCATCTCCCAGAACGGTATGCGCATGAGCTGGCGCCGCCAATACAGCGCCCACAGGGCCAACAGCAGATGCGCCACCAGCGACAGGTACAGAATGGGTGTTCCCACCCAGTTGCGCCACAAGGCCAGGAACACCAGCCGCCCGGCCTCCATAGCCTCGAGCGAAACGAGGCCCAGCGCGTGGTTCAGGAAATGGCTGACCAGATAGGTGAACAGCACCAGACCGGAGGCGAGCCGGACCTGGCGCAGCGTGGGTCGCCGCCATCGACTGCGACCCGCCGCTGCCCGACGCCGGGGCGCTGCGGCCGCCGCGCTCATCCGCCGCACCCCGAACCGGTGTCGCCCCAGAGGCCCTTCAGGTTCCCGGTGGTTCGGCGAATCTTGAGGAACTCCCACTCCCAAGCCTTACCATGCGGCACAGGATTCCGTTTCTGCCCGCCCCGACCTTGGGCTGGCGAGCACTTCGTATCCGTGTCCGCCGGCGTCAAGGCCGCCCGACCGCAAATCGGGCCCGGCCATGACATCGCAGCCGGGTCTTGCATCGCCGGCGAATTTCCGTAAATGGGAGCACAGTCAATCAAGGGGAGGAGATCGGCTCCAGCCGCCGAGCGGGACAGGATATCATGGCAGCCAAGGGGGACATGCTTTCCATACATGATCTGACCAAGCGCTTCGGGCACATTCTGGCCGTCGACGATATCAGCTTCTCGGTGGCACGGGGCGAGGTGCTGGGCTTCCTGGGGCCGAACGGAGCCGGCAAGACCACCACCATGCGGCTCGTCACCGGCTTCCTGACGCCGACCAAGGGCCGGATCGAGCTCGATGGCGTCGAGCTGTCTACCGGGGCGCTCGAGGTCAAGGCGCGGATCGGGTATTTGCCCGAGGGGGCGCCCGGTTATCCGGACATGACGCCGTCCGGGTTTCTCGGATTCGTTGCCGCCGCCCGCGGCTTCGTGGGCGCGGAGAAGCGGCGCCGGATCGACCGGGCGGTGCAGCTCACCGAGTTGGAGAGCGTGCTTAACCAACCGATCGACACCCTGTCCAAGGGGTTTCGCCGCCGGGTGGGATTGGCCCAGGCGCTGCTGCACGACCCGGAGGTGTTGATCCTGGACGAGCCCACCGACGGGCTGGATCCGAATCAGAAACACCAGGTCCGCGAGCTGATCTCGCGAATGGCGCCCGACAAGGCGATCGTGATCTCGACCCATATCCTGGAGGAGGTCGAGGCGGTGTGCACGCGGGCGCTCATCATCGCCAACGGTCGGCTCATCGCCGACGGCACGCCGGCGGAGTTCGTCGCCCGCGCCCGCGATCACAATGCGGTCTATCTCACCGTGCCTTCGGGCGAGGCGCCGCGCATTCGCGCCGCGCTCAGCGCCCACGAACAGGTTTCCGCCGTCGAGGAGGTGCCGCACCACGATGGCGGGATTGTGGCACTTCGGGTGCTGCCGAGAGACCGCACCCGGGCGATCCTCGGCGCCGTCGGTCAGGCGATGCGCGACGGCAACTGGCCGGTACACGAGCTGCGCCTGGAGCAGGGCCGCTTCGACGACGTGTTTCGGAGCATCACCACCTCCTACGCGACGGAGGCCGTGGCAAGCGATGGCTAAGCGCTGGATCGGCTGCCTCTTGGCGGTGACCAGGCGCGAGCTGGGCGGCTATTTCGCCACCCCGTTGGCCTATGTCTTCATCGTCATCTTCCTGGTTACCGCCGGCGCCTTCACCTTCCATCTCGGCGGTTTCTTGGAGCGTGGCCAGGCCGATCTGTCGGCGGCGTTCTTCACCTTCCACCCGTGGCTGTACCTGTTCCTGATGCCGGCGTTGGCGATGCGGCTGTGGGCCGAGGAACGCAAGACCGGCACCATCGAGCTGTTGCTCACCATGCCGATCCCATTGGGGGCCGCGGTGGTGGGCAAGTTCCTGGCCGCCTGGATCTTCACCGCCCTGGCGCTCATGCTCACCTTTCCGATCTGGCTGACCGTGAACTATCTGGGCCAGCCGGACAACGCCGTCATCCTCGCCGGCTACCTCGGCAGCCTGTTCATGGCCGGCGGTTATCTGGCCATCGGCGCCTGCGTTTCGGCGCTGACCAAGAACCAGGTGATCGCCTTCGTGGTCGGCTCTGCGCTGTGCTTCGTCTTCACCGTCAGCGGCTCGCCGCTGGTGCTCGGCCTGTTCGCCGGCTGGGCGCCGCAGGCGGTGCTCGACGTGATTGCCTCGTTCAGCTTCTTGACCCACTTCGCGTCGATCACCAAGGGCGTGATTGCGCTCCGCGACGTCGTGTATTTCGGCTCGCTCATTGGCCTGTTCCTGTTCGCCAACGCCGTGGCGGTCGAACTCAAGAAGGGCCAATAGGGGAAGGCGATGCCGCGGCGCTGGTTCACCGGGGGCGTGTTGTCGGTGACCGGGCTCACGCTGGCGGCAATTCTGTTCGTGTCGCTCAACCTGTGGGCCGGCGCCGCGCTCACCGGCGCCCGGCTCGACCTGACCCAAGAGGGCCTGTTCACCCTGTCGCCAGGCACCCGCAACATTCTGAAGTCGATCGACGAGCCCATCACCTTCCGCTTCTACTTCTCGGAGCGGCTCGGCCGCGACATCCCCAGCTACGCCATCTATGCCAACCGGGTGCGGGACATGTTGCACGAGTTCGCCGCCGCGGCCGGCGGCCGGCTGCGCCTCGAGGTCATTGAGCCCGAGCCGTTCTCCGACATCGAGGACCGGGCCGTCGCCCTGGGCCTGCAAGGGGTGCCGATCGACCGGTTCGGCGAGCAGGTCTATTTCGGCCTGGCCGGCACCAACAGTACCGATGATGTGGAGGTGATCCCTTTCTTTCAGGGCGAGCGCGGGCGTTTCCTCGAATACGATCTGGCCAGGCTGGCCTACATCCTGGCCAACCCTCGCCGGCCGGTCATCGGCGTCGCCAGTTCGCTGCCGCTCAATGGCAACATCCGGGCTGCCATGGCCGGGCTCGGGCGAGTGGGCGAGCCCTGGATCGTTATGCGCCAGCTGCGGCAGCTGTTCGAGGTGCGCCAGCTGGGCCCGGACCCGAAACAGATCGACGACGACATCGACGTCTTGATGCTGGTCCATCCGACCGGGCTGTCGGGTGAGTCGTTATACGCCATCGACCAGTACCTGATGGGTGGCGGCAGGGCGCTCATTTTCGTCGATCCCTACGCCGAGGGCCTGACCACGCGGCCGCCGATGGGGCCGCCGAAACCGGCCGCCTCGGACCTCGAGCCCCTGTTCGACGCCTGGGGCCTGGAGCTGGTCGACGGCAAGGTGGCCGGCGACCTGCGCTTCGCCCGGCAGGTCGACGTCGGTACCGGCCGGCGCGTCGAGCCGGCCCGCTACGTGGCCTGGCTGGCGCTCGACGGCACCACGCTCGACCGCGACGACCCGGTGGTGAGCGACATCCGCGCGCTCAATCTGGCCAGCGTGGGGTTCCTGCGTCGGGCCGAGGACGCGGCGGTTACCTTGACGCCGCTCATCACCACCTCGCCCGAGGCGATGGTCATCGACGCGGAGAAGCTCAGCGGCCTGCCCGACGTCAAGGGCCTCTTGGGCGCCTACCGGCCAGGCGGCGAGCGCCTGGTGTTGGCGGCGCGGCTCGGGGGTATCGTCAACACCGCGTTCCCGGACGGGCCGCCCAAGGCCGAGGACGCCGAGACCGCCAATGAGGCGGCCGACCCGACGGCCGAACAGGCCGGCCCGGCCGCCGATCAACTGCTGCAGTCGGCGACCCCGCTCAACGTCATCGTGGTGGCCGACACGGACCTTCTGGAGGACCGCTTCTGGGTGGGCGAGGGCGACTTCTTCGGCCAGCGCATGGTGCTGCCGGTGGCCGGCAACGGCGATCTGGTGATCAACGCCATCGACAACCTCGCCGGCAGCAGCGACCTGATCAGCTTGCGCAGCCGTGGCACCGTGAGCCGGCCCTTCGTGCGCCTCGAGGGCATGCAACGGGCCGCCGAGCAACGGCTCAGGGGCAAGGAGCAGGAGCTTCAGGAACGGCTGCAGGCCACCCGGAAGAAGCTGGCCGAGCTTGAGACCACCGAACCGGCGGCGGGCGCCGCCATTCTGTCCGACGAGCAGCGGCAGGCGATCCAGGACTTCCGCCTCCAGCTGCTGGACATCCGCGGCCAACTGCGCGCCGTCCAGCGCGACCTGCGCCGGGACATCGAGGCCCTGGAAGGCGCCCTCAGGTTCGCCAATATCGGCCTGGTGCCGATC
>JBHICX010000052.1:0-10405 GCA_046759805.1 Kiloniellales bacterium
GACCCATCACCATGGATGACGGGAATGGGGGCGTTAGCGGACATCGTGATTGGCAGCGCCCATATTTTGAGTACATGACCTAGCCCGGGGCGCCGCGGGCTGGCGGACGCGGGCCGAACACCGCCGTGCCGACTCGGATATGGGTGGCCCCGAAGCGCAGGGCGATCTCGAAGTCCGCGGTCATGCCCATGCTCAGCTGGGTGAGGCCGTTGCGCCGGGCGATCTCGCGCAACAGGGCGAAATGCAGGGCCGGCTCCTCGTCGATCGGTGGCATGCACATCAGCCCGACCACGTTGAGGCCGAAGGTCTCCCGGCACTCGCGGATCAGGCGATCGGCCTCATCCGGGAGCACGCCGGACTTCTGCGGCTCCTCGCCGGTATTGACCTGGACGAAGCAGGGCAGCCGGCGGCCCGATCGCTCCATCTCTTGGGCCAACTTGCCGGCGAGCTTCGGGCGGTCGACGGTCTCGATGACGTCGAATAAAGCCACCGCCTCACGAACCTTGTTGGTCTGCAGCGGCCCGATCATGTGCAGCGCGATGTGCGGATGCCTTTGCCGAATCGCCGGCCATTTGGCCGCCGCCTCCTGGACCCGGTTCTCACCGAACACCCGTTGGCCGGCCGCGATCGCTGCCTCCACCTTGGTCACGGGCTGGGCCTTGCTGACCGCCACCAGGGTGACCCGCGCCGGGTCCGGCGCCGCGGCGGCGATTCGCGCCGCCAGCGCGGCAAGCCGCTCCGCCACCGTGCCGCCGTCCTGGCCATGGACGGGGTCATCCGATAAGCCGTGCTGCGGCGCCGAGGGCCCCTGGTGCGGGGCGGGGCGGAGGCTGTCTCGGGCCATGTCAGTAGCCTGGCGGCAGGTAACCGAACCGTTCCATCTGCTCTCGCTGCTGGTCGACGATTCGCGCCACCTGATCCGAGGTGAGCACGGTCTTCCACTGTCCGGCCTTGCCGCTACGGAAGAAGTGCTCGGCCTTGTCGCTGCGTTCGTGGAAGCCGTGACGATCTTCCTGCGCCCTTAAGACCTTGAAGGAGGAGAACTTGATCGCCCGCTTGACGCGATCCCGCGGCGGTTTGATGCCCAGGAAACGCACCAGCCGGCCGAACGACTTCTGTGGGTTCATGAGCAGGTCCTCATAGCGCAGCACCAAGAGCCATGGGCTCGCCGTCTGGGTCCAGCTGCGCACGTGATTGGACCATGAGGTGAGCACCTGATGCACGTGACCGCCGCCGCCGCCAGCATGGGCGTCGTTGCAAGCCATGAACTCGATTGCCGTATCCAGGGTCATGCCGTAGTGGTGCTGGACCGAAAGCACCACGTCCAGGGGGTTGCGCAGGATATAGATGGCCCCCACGGTCTGATCCATCGAGATCAGCGGGACGTCGCAGTCCTCACCAAGGAAGTGGTGGGTCTTGACGAACACCGTATCCGGGGAGCGACGGGTGAGCAAAGTGTGCACCTGGCGGCGCAGCGCCGCCTGTTCCGCCTTGGTGAGCTGATCGTACGGCTTGTCGGTGAATTGCTGGTACCATTTGGCGTCGGTGTCGCCGAGGAAGAATTCGTGCAACGAGTTGATGTCCGCGGGGACCCTGGCGTCGCGCAGCAGGTTGTGCAGGAAGGCCCGCACCCACGTGTTGCCCGACTTCGGGTAGGAGGCGACCCACATGATACCGCCCATGACGATCGCGCCACTCCAAGTAGAGGCGACACGCGAATACCTGCCCGCCGCCGATTGCCGACTTGCCAAGTTTACCATGGTTTTTTCGATCGCCGCGGCCGCGCTACGTGAGCGAAGCCGGGCGCCGGCCGGGAGTTGTCGCTGACCGAAATGTGCGTGTATGATCCGCCCCCTTTGACCACACCCGTCGCTAGCGCAGCATGACCACCGTGCGCCGCCGGATCCTGAACATGAGCCGCTGCCTCCTGGGTGGGGCGACGCTGTTGCTCGCTGCCTGCTCCGTGCCCGATTTGGGCGGCGACGCATCGGAGGAGGTCTATCCCCAGGACCCACGCCGGTACGGCGGGGTGATGGGTCGGCCGGCAACCACTGCCGACAGGGAAAGCATCTTCGGCGAGGACGGGCTGGTGCTGTTCGGCGAAGGGGAGGACCAGGCCAGCACCGCTGCCGTCGGCGTCGGGGTCAACAGCTTCCTGTGGCGCGGCTCACTCGACACCATATCATTCATGCCCCTGAGCTCGGCCGATCCGTTCGGCGGGGTGATCATCACCGACTGGTACTCGCCCCCGGAAACCCCCGACCAGCGGTTCAAGGTCAATCTGTATATTCTCGGCCAGCAGCTTCGCGCCGACGGGGTGCGGGCAGCCGTGTTCCATCAAAGGCGGGACGCCGCAGGCAATTGGATCGACGCCCCGGTCGAGCCCAAGACAGCGACCGACCTGGAGAACGCCATCCTGACCAGGGCCCGGCAACTTCGCATAAGCAGCATACAATAGGCGCCCGGCGGCGACCCCGTCCGGGCCCGGCGCACCGCCGTTGCGGCTGGCCGCGGGCCCTCATAGTCCTTGCGTAGCGCCGCCCCGACGGCCACAATTCCTAGGACGATTCGCCAAGGGGACCGAGACACCGCTTCCCGTCATGGCCCGATACAACGTTCAGGAAACCGAGGCCAAGTGGCAGGCCATCTGGGATGAGCGCGGCTCATTCCAGGTGATCGAGGATACCACGCGACCGAAGTATTATGTTCTTGAAATGTTCCCATATCCGTCGGGCCGCATCCACATGGGACATGTGCGCAATTACACCCTGGGGGACGTGGTCGCCCGCTACAAGCGGGCGCGCGGCTTCAACGTGCTGCACCCGATGGGCTGGGACGCCTTCGGCCTGCCGGCCGAGAACGCGGCGATCGAGGAAGGTGTGCACCCGGCGACCTGGACCTACGAGAACATCGCCGCCATGCGTCAGCAGTTACAGTCCATGGGGCTGGCCCTCGACTGGTCGCGCGAGATTGCCACCTGCCACCCGGAGTACTACCGGCACGAACAGAAGATGTTCCTCGAGTTCCTCGACAAGGGGCTGGCCTACCGTAAGGAGTCTTGGGTCAACTGGGATCCGGTGGACCAAACGGTGTTGGCCAACGAGCAGGTGATCGACGGCTGCGGATGGCGGTCCGGCGCCCCGGTGGAGAAGCGCAAGCTGGCGCAATGGTTCTTCAAGATCACCGAGCACAACGAGGACCTGCTCGAGGCGCTCGATCGGCTGGCGCGTTGGCCGGAGCGGGTGCGCCTGATGCAACGTAACTGGATCGGCCGTTCCGAGGGCCTGCGCATGGACTTTACGTTCGCCGGCAGCGAGCGCCGGCTCGACGTGTTCACCACCCGCCATGACACCATCTTCGGAGCCACGTTCTGTGCCATCTCGCCGGACCATGAGCTGGCCGCCGAAGCGGCGGCAGACAACCCCGAGCTGGCCCGGTTCATCGACGAGTGTCACCGGCTGGGCACCAGCGAAGAAGCGATCGAGCGGGCCGAGAAAACCGGGTTCGATACCGGACTCGCGGTCCTGCACCCGTTCCGCGAGGGGCTACGATTGCCGGTCTACGTGGCCAACTTCGTGCTCATGACCTACGGCACCGGCGCCGTCTTCGGCTGCCCCGGGCACGACCAGCGCGATCTCGAGTTTGCCCGTCGGTACGGCCTCGACGTGGTGCCGGTGGTCTGCCCGCCGGACACCTCGCCGGCTGACTTTCAAATCGGCGACCAGGCCTATCTCGGCGACGGCACGCTCATCAACTCGGACTTCCTCGACGGCCGCGACGTCGAGGCGGCGAAACAGGCGGTGGCGGACCGCATGGAGGCCGCAGGCAGCGGGCAACGCACGGTGAACTTCCGCTTGCGCGATTGGGGCGTGTCGCGACAACGCTATTGGGGCTGTCCGATCCCGGTGATTCATTGCCCGGACTGCGGCGTCGTCCCGGTGCCGGAGGACGAGCTGCCGGTGCTGCTGCCGCACGACGTCGACTTGGAGCAGCCGGGTAACCCGCTCGACCGCCATCCCGACTTCACTCAAGTTGCGTGCCCGCGCTGCGCCGGCCAAGCCCGGCGCGAGACCGACACCCTCGACACCTTCGTCGAATCGTCTTGGTATTTCGCGCGTTTCTGCTCGCCGCGCTCGGACTGGCCGGTGGACTCCGCGGCGGGTCGGTACTGGCTGCCAGTCGACCAATACATCGGCGGCATCGAGCATGCCATCCTGCACCTCCTTTACGCGCGCTTCTTCACCCGCGCCATGCGCGCCTGCGGACATCTGGACATCGACGAGCCGTTCGAGGGCCTGTTCACCCAGGGCATGGTGTGTCACGAGACCTACCGCGACGCGAATGGAAACTGGCTCTACCCCAGCGAGGTGGTCCGGCAGCCCGACGGCACGGTGGTGCATGGCGAGTCGGGCGAGCCGGTATCGATCGGGCGATCGGAATCGATGAGCAAGTCGCACCGCAACGTCGTCGAGCCGACCACCATCATCGCCACCTACGGCGCCGACACGGCACGGTGGTTCATCCTCTCCGACAGCCCGCCGGACCGCGACCTGGAGTGGACAGAGGCCGGGGTCGAGGGTGCCTACCGCTTCATCCAGCGGCTGTGGCGGCTGGTCACCGAGAGCCTCGATGGACTACCGCCGGCAGTTACGCCGCCGCCGGCGACCCTCTCGCCGGCGGCGCAGGCGTTGCGCCGGGCGACGCACAAAGCAATCGCCAACGTCACCAACGACATCGAGAGCTTCGCGTTCAACCGGGCGGTGGCCCAGATCTACGCGCTGACCAACACGTTGGCGGCGGCGCTCAAGGATTCCCGGGACGACGGCGCCGGCTGGGCCCTGCGGGAAGCCTTCGAACGCCTGACCCAGATGATCGGGCCGATGATGCCCCACCTGGCCGAGGAGCTGTGGCAGCGGCTCGGCTATGAGACCCTGCTCGCGGATTGCCCCTGGCCCGAGGTCGAATCCGCGTTGACCGTCGACCAGGAGGTCATCGTGGCGGTCCAAATCAACGGCAAGCTCAGGGCCACCCTCGGCCTGCCTCGCGACGCCGAGGCGAAAGCGGTCGAGGCGGCGGCGCTGGCGTTGCCGGAGGTCGAGCGGGTCGTCGGCGGGCGACCGGTGCGCAAGGTCATCGTGGTGCCGAACCGGGTGGTCAATGTGGTGCTTTGAGGCGGCCGCCGGGCGTGCGGCACTGATCGCCGCGCTGGTCGCGCTCGCCGCCTGCGGCTTTCAGCCGTTGTATGGCGAGGGCCCGCGCCAAGCCGCCCCGAAACAAATCGGCACCATCGCCGTGGCGCCGATCCCCGATCGGCTCGGCCAGGTCACCCGCAACCTGCTGCTCGACCGGCTGAATCCGCGCGGCCAGCCGGCCGACCCGATCTACCGGCTCGAGGTGACGCTGAACGAGACCGCCCAACGCCTGGCCTTCAGGAAAGACGCCACGGCCACCCGAGCCTTGTTGAATCTATCGGCGCAGTTTCAACTCAGCGAAATCGGCACCCGCATGGTCGTGTACGACGGCAGGAGCCGCGCCACCGCCAGCTACAACGTCGTCGAGTCCGAGTACGCCACCATCGCCGCGGAGCAGAACGCCCGCCAGCGGGTGGCGCGCATCGTGGCCGAGGACATCGTGATTCGTGTCTCGGTGTGTCTCAGTCGCAAGGAGACTTGCTTCAGGCGCGCCAGCGCGCCGGAGCTATGAAGATCGGCCCGCAGCGCGTCGAAGGCTTTCTGGGCCGGCCCGACCCGGAGGTCCGGGTGGTGCTGCTGTACGGCGCCGATCAAGGGCTGATCCGCGAGCGTGCCGAGCGGCTGGCGCGCACCGTGGTCGATGACCTTGCCGACCCATTCCGGGTGAGCGTGATCGCCGGGCCGGCGCTGAGCGAGGACCCGGGCCGGCTGGCCGACGAGGCGGCGGCGCTGTCGATGACCGGCGGGCGCCGGGTAGTGCGACTGCGCGAGGCGGGCGACCGGCACGCCGACTTCCTGGTGGCGTTTCTCGAGGCGCCGGTCGGCGACGCCTTGATCGTGGTCGAGGCCGACGAGCTCGGCCCCCGATCGCGCCTGCGGCGGCTGTTCGAGGGGGCGCGGAATGCCGCGGCCATCGGCTGTTACCCGGACGAAGGCGGCGAGCTCATGCGGGTTATCGAGGAGATCCTGGCGGCCTGTGGCATGACCGCGACGCCGGACGCCATCGGCTTCCTGGCGGAGCATCTCGGCGGCGACCGTCAGGTCACCCGTCGCGAGATCGAGAAACTGGCGCTGTACATGGGTGACGGCGGCCACGCTAGGATCGAGGACGCGTTGGCCTGCATCGGTGACGCGGCGTTGGTGTCCCTCGACGAGCTGGTGTTCGCCGCCGCCGACGGCGATTTGCCGGCCCTGGACCAGGCCATGAAGCGGGTGTGGGACCAGGCCGCGAGTCCGATCACCGTGTTGCGCGCCATGGCCCGACACCTGCAGCGCCTGCACCTGGCGGCGGCAAAGCGGGCGCAAGGCATGGCCGCCAAGGCGGCGATGCAGGCCCTGCGACCGCCGGTATTCTGGAAGCAGGAGCGGCGGTTCGCCGGGCAGCTGGACCGATGGACCGGGGAGGTGCTGGCGGGCGCCATCGGCCGCACCCTGGCCGCCGAGATCGCCTGCAAGCAGACCGGCGCGCCGGCGCAACTGATCTGCCATCGCACGCTTTTGCAGATCGCCCACGCCGCCAGGGCGGCGCGGCCCAGGGCGGTGCTGCCGGCGTGACGCGGAGGTGACTTCCGCGGCTCGCTGAAGGTGCGCCGTATGGCGGCGCCAGGGCGGCTCAGATCGGTCCGGTATCGCCTGCCTCGGCGGCCCGAGGAGTCGAGCCGGAGAGCCGCCGCAGGACATCGTCGAACTGCTCTAGGGTGCGATAGTGGATCACCAGACTGCCGCCCTTGCCGGCGCGGTGGTTGATCGTGACCCTGAGGCCGAGCCGGTCCGAGAGGTCGCGCTCCAGGGCCGCGATGTCCGCGTCCTTGCCGGTCCTGGCGCCTGCCGCCTTGACGCCTTTCGCGGCCAGCCGTTCCGCCTGACGGACGTTGAGGGCGCGCCGGACCACCAGCCGCGCCAGTCCGACCGGATCGTCGGCATTAATGAGGGCACGGGCATGGCCGGCAGTCAGCGCCCCGGATTGCAGCATCTCCTTGACCGGCTCGGGCAGGCTCAGCAGGCGAAGCATGTTGGCCACATGGCTGCGGCTGCGGCCGATGGCCTGCGCCAGGTCATCCTGGGAATGGCCGAACTCCGTCATCAGCCGTTGCAAGCCCTCGGCTTCCTCCAGGGCCGTCAGGTCCTCGCGCTGCAGGTTTTCCACCAGGGAGATCTCCAGGGCATCGCGGTCGGAGAACTCGCGGACGATGACCGGAATCTCGTGCAGCTGCGCCTGCTGCGCTGCCCGCCAGCGGCGCTCGCCGGCGATGATCTCGTAGGCGTTGGCGGCCACCGGATGGCGCCGCACCAGAACCGGTTGCAGCACGCCTCGCCGGCGAATCGATTCGGCGAGCCCGTCGATCTCCTCCTGATCGAAACTGTGCCGGGTCTGGAAGCGGCTGGGCCGCAGGAACTCGACCGGCATGGTCTTGGACGGCCGCAGTCGGTCGGGCTCCGTGGTGTCCGTGCCTTCCTCGCCGAACAGCGCCGACAGACCGCGGCCAAGCTTGCTCTGCCTGGCCGGCGGGCGCGGTTCCCCGGGCCCCGGTCCGCCGACCTGGTTTTCCGACGTCGGTGGGGGATCTTCGGCGCTCATGTGGGCATCCTTTTCTCGCGTCGCAGCACCTCGCCGGCCAGGCTGATATAGGCCTGGGCGCCGGCGCATTGGATGTCGTACACGAGTACCGGGAGGCCGTGCGACGGCGCCTCCGACACCCGAACGTTGCGCGGAATCACCGTATTGTAAACCTTGGCGCCGAAATGGCCGCGCACGTCATCGGCAACCAGGCCGGAAAGGTTGTTGCGGCGATCGAACATGGTCAGCACCACCCCCTGGATCTCCAAGGCCGGGTTGAGCTGCCGCTGCACCCGCTCGATAGTGCGCATCAAATGGCTCAGCCCCTCGAGGGCGAAGAACTCGCATTGCAGGGGCACCAGGACCGCGTCGGCGGCACATAGGGCGTTGAGGGTCAACAGCCCGAGCGCCGGCGGGCAGTCGATCAGGATGTAGTCATACTCCGATGGGGCCGGCCGCAGGATGTCCCGCAGGCGGTACTCCCGCCGCGCCGTATCCACCAGCTCCACCTCGGCCCCGTATAGATCGACCGTGGACGGCACCAGATAAAGCCCGGGCACCGAGGTCCTCACCGTGGCCTCGGCCAGGGATGCGCGGTCGATCAGGACGTTATAGGCGCTGACGCGGCGCTGCCATCGATCCACCCCCAGGCCGGTGCTGGCGTTGCCCTGCGGGTCCAGGTCGAAGACCAGCACCCGCTTGCGGCAGGCGGCCATGGCGGTGGCGAGATTGATGGCCGTGGTGGTCTTGCCAACTCCCCCTTTCTGATTGGCAACGGCGATGATGCGTCGGGCTTCGGGGCGCGAATCCGGCGTCATGTCAGGGTGTTTCACGTGAAATAGCCTCCAGCTTGAGGACGACTCCCGACCGCTCCGAGCAGCTCGGGAACCGACCGATTCGCATATTCCACCGTTTCTTGGCCTCGGTCAATTCCGCATCGACGCCCCTGCCCTTCAAGAACACACAAAATCCATGGTCGGCCAGGTGAGGCACCGCCAAATCTAGCAATCTATCCAGGGGCGCGCAGCCCCTGGCGGTGACCACGTCGGCGCCCAGGGGCGGCACCGAGTCGATGCGCGCGCCGTGGATGGTCACCACCGTGTCGGTGCGACGGGCGACCTCGCGCAGGAACGCCGCTTTGCGGCGGTTGGATTCGATCAGATGCACGTCGCCGGCGCCGAGGATCGCCAGCACCAGGCCCGGGAACCCGGCGCCGCTGCCCAGATCGACGATACGTGCGGCGGCCGATGGCAAGTAGGCCCAGAGCTGGGCGCTGTCGAGGAAGTGCCGGCGCCAGACATCTTGCAAGGTCGCCGGCCCCACCAGCTTCACCGCCGTCTGCCACCGGAGCAGGGACTCGCGGTAGCGCTTCAGCCAACCTAGTGTTTCACGTGAAACTCCGGTAAGCCGTTGAAATTCGGCGCTGCTGAGGGGCCGGCGGGCGCCCGCGCGACTCACGACCCGGCGCTCGGTCGCTCGCCCTCGCGCTTCACGTAGCGCAGTAGCGCCACCAGGGCGGCCGGAGTCACCCCCTCCAGGCGCGCGGCGATCCCCAGCGTCGCCGGCCGACTTGCCTGCAACCGGCCGCGCACCTCGGCCGACAGGGACGGGATGGCGTCGAAATCCAGGTCGGCCGGCAGCCGCAGGGACTCGTCGCGACGATAGGCGCGGATGTCCGCTTCCTGACGATCCAGATAGCCGGCGTAGCGGGCGTCGATTTCCAGCTGCTCGACCACGTCCGGCCGCAGCCGCGACAGCTCCGGCCACACCCCCGCCAGCCGCCGCAGGGTCACCCCTGGATAGGCGAGCAGTTCCATGGCCGAGCGCCGGGCCCCGTCCTGGTTGATCGCAAGGCCGCACGTCCGCAGTTGGCTCGGCGTCGCCGTCAGCCGATCACAGAGCGCCCGGCCGGCGGCCAGCGCCGCCGCCTTGTCCCGGAACGCGGCGCGACGCTCGGCACCGATGCAGCCCACCCTGTCGCCGATCGGGGTCAGGCGCTGGTCGGCGTTGTCGGCGCGCAACAACAGCCGATACTCGGCCCGCGAGGTGAACACGCGGTAGGGTTCGCTGGCGCCACGGCTCACCAGGTCGTCGATCAACACCCCGATATAGCCGTCGGCGCGGTCCAGGACCAACGGTTCGGCGCCCTCGCCTCGGGCACCCGCACTCGCCGCCCGCCGCGCCGCGTTGACGCCAGCCACCACGCCTTGTGCCGCTGCCTCCTCGTAGCCGGTGGTGCCGTTGATCTGGCCGGCGAGGAACAACCCCGGGATGCGCCGGGTCTCAAGGCCGCGGGACAGCTCCCGGGGGTCCACGTAGTCGTACTCGATGGCATAGCCGGGACGCCGCATCACTGCCCGGCCCAGGCCCGGAATCCGCTTCAGCATCTCCGCCTGCACGGCGCGCGGCAACGAGGTCGAGATGCCGTTCGGGTACACCGTGTCGTCGTCCAGGCCTTCCGGCTCCAGGAAGATCTGATGCCGGGTCCGGTCGGCGAAGCGCACCACCTTGTCCTCGATCGACGGGCAGTAGCGGGGGCCGGTCGAGGTGATCTGGCCCGAATACATCGGCGATCGCTGCAGGTTGCGCCGAATCAGCTCATGCACCGCCGGGGTGGTGCCGGTGATGTGGCACACCACCTGCGGGGTGGTGATCC
>JBHICX010000053.1:0-10363 GCA_046759805.1 Kiloniellales bacterium
ACGAGCTGGAGCTCTCGGTGCGCTCCGCCAACTGCCTCAAGAACGACAACATCGTGTACATCGGCGATCTGGTGCAGAAGACCGAATCGGAGATGCTGCGCACGCCGAACTTCGGCCGCAAGTCGTTGAACGAAATCAAGGAGGTGTTGGCGGAAATGGGGCTGCATCTCGGTATGGAGATCACCACCTGGCCGCCGGAGAACATCGAGGATATGGCGAAGCGGCTGGAAGAGCCGTTCTGACGCGCCAGCAGGGAGACCCGGCCATGCGTCACCGACGCAGCGGGCGCAAGCTCAACCGCACCTCGTCCCACCGCAAGGCGATGTTCGCCAACATGGCCACGGCGCTCATCAAGCACGAACAGATCAAGACCACCGTGGCCAAGGCCAAGGACCTTCGGTCCGTCGTCGACCGCCTCATCACCCTGGGCAAGCGCGGCTCGCTGCACGCGCGCCGCCAGGCCTATTCGGTGCTGCGCGACGACAAGGTGACGCAGAAGCTGTTCTCGGAGCTGGCGGAGCGCTACCGGGAACGGCCGGGCGGCTACACCCGAGTGTTGAGATCCGGCTATCGCTACGGCGATGCCGCGGCGATGGCGATCATCGAACTGGTCGATCGCGACCCGGCGGCGAAGGGCCAGGACTCGGGCCCCACGGCCGAGCAGGCGGCGGAGCAAGAGGAAGAGACCTGACCGCACGGCGGCACTGTCCATTGATCGCGCGCATCTTAGCGGCCGTGTTGGTCGCGCTGGCGGGAGCGGCGGTGTGCGATCCTGGGCTGGCGGCGGAGACCCGGGCGGTCCCGACCTCGCGCGGGCAGGTGACGCTGTCGTTTGCGCCGCTGGTGCGCCAGGCGGCGCCGGCGGTGGTCAACATCTACGCCAAGCGCGTGGTGCGGACCGGCCCGCGGTCGCTATTCGACGACCCGTTCTTCCGCCGCTTCTTCGGCGACAACCTCCGGTTCGGCCCGCCGTTCGAACGCGAGCGGCTGGAGAACTCGCTGGGCTCCGGCGTGATCGTCGACCCCAAGGGTCTCATCGTTACCAACCACCACGTCATCGAGGGCTTTCAGGAGATCACCGTGATCCTGGCCGACCGGCGCGAGTTCTCCGCCGAGCTGGTGATCTCGGACCAGAAGACCGACCTGGCGGTGCTCAGGATCGACGCCCAAGGCAAGCCGCTGCCCCATCTCGCGCTCAGCGACTCCGACCAGCTCGAGGTCGGCGACCTGGTGCTGGCGATCGGTAACCCGTTCGGCATCGGCCAGACGGTGACCAGCGGCATCGTCTCGGCCACCGCCCGCGCCGCCCGGGGCATCAACGACTTCGGTTTCTTCATTCAGACCGACGCGGCGATCAACCCGGGCAACTCCGGCGGCGCGCTCATCGCCATGGACGGCCGGCTGGTCGGCGTCAACACCGCGATTTATTCGCGTAGCGGCGGCTCGCATGGTATCGGCTTCGCGATCCCGTCCAACATGGTGCGCACCGTGATCGCCAGCGCGCTCGCCGGCGGCAAGCTGTTGCGCCCGTGGTTCGGCGCCCGCACCCGGCCGGTGACCGCGGAGATCGCGGACGCCCTCGGCCTGGCGCGGCCGCAGGGCGTGCTGATCGAGGACCTGCATCCCAAGGGTCCGGCGGCCCAGGCCGGGCTTCGGGTCGGCGATGTCGTCACCGCCATCAACCACCGCCAGGTCGACGAGGCCGAGGCGCTGCGGTTCCGGCTGGCGACTTACCCGGTCGGCGGGTCGGTGCCGATTACGGTGCTGCGAAACGGGCACGAGCGGGTGCTGACGCTGCGCCTCGAGGCGCCGCCCGAGGACCCGCCGCGCCAGGCAACCGTGCTCAGCGGGCGCCACCCGCTGGCCGGCGCCACCGTGGCCAACCTGTCGCCGGCGCTCGCGGTCGAGCTCGACATGGACCCGAGCCGCCAGGGGGTGGTGGTGCTCGAGGTGGCGCAGCGCTCGCCGGCGGCGCGGCTGCGCCTTGAGCCGGGTGACACCGTGCTTCGGGTCAACGACCAGCGGATCGACAGCGTCGATAAGCTCGCGTCGGCGCTGGCGGCCTCGCCAACCGCCGCCTGGCGAATCGCGGTGCTCCGCGACGACCGGGTGCTGGAGGTGACGGTGAGCGGATGACGCGGGCCGGCGTCGAACAACAGGGCCTGTTCGAGCAAGCGGCGCCGCGGCCGCTGGCCGACCGCCTGCGCCCCCGGTCCCTGGAGCAGGTCCTGGGCCAGGACCGGCTCCTCGCCGCCGACGGCCCGATCGGCCGCATGGTCCAGGCGGGGCGGCTGGCCTCCATGATCCTGTGGGGTCCGCCCGGCTCCGGCAAGACCACTATCGCGCGGCTGCTGGCGGACAACACGGACCTCGACTTCCAGCCGTTGTCGGCGGTGTTCTCGGGCGTCGCCGATCTGCGCAAGGTATTCGATCAGGCCAAGGAGCGCCGCGCCGCCTGCCGCGGCACGCTGTTGTTCATCGACGAGGTCCATCGCTACAACCGGGTCCAGCAGGACGGCTTCCTGCCCTATGTCGAGGACGGCACCGTGATCCTGGTGGGTGCTACCACCGAAAATCCGTCCTTCGAGCTCAACCCGCCGCTGTTGTCGCGCTGCCAGGTGTTCGTGTTGAACCGGCTCGACGACGCGGCGCTGGAGGAGCTGCTGGCCCGGGCCGAGCGGGCCGAGGGGCGTCGGCTGCCGCTCGACCAGGAGGCGCGCCTGGCGCTGCGCGCCATGGCCGACGGCGACGGCCGTCACGTCTTGAATCTGGCCGAGGAGCTGTTCCAACTCCCCGAAGGCCGGGTCCTCGACACCAAGGACCTGACCCGCGCCGTGCAGCGCCGGGCGCCGATCTACGACAAGGCGCAAGAAGGCCACTACAACCTGATCAGCGCCCTGCACAAGTCGCTGCGCGGCTCCGACGTGGACGCCGCCTTGTACTGGCTGGCCCGTATGCTGGCCGGGGGCGAGGACCCGCGCTACATCGGCCGGCGGCTGTTGCGGTTCGCCTATGAGGACGTGGGCGTGGCCGACCCGGAGGCGGCGGTGCAGGCGCGCACCGCCTGGGAGGCCTACGAGCGCATCGGCTCGCCGGAGGGCGAGCTGGCGCTGGCGCAGGCGGTGATCTATCTGGCCACCGCGCCCAAGTCGAACGCGGCCTACAAGGCGCTGGGCGCGGCCATGGCGACGGCCAAGGACACCGGCTCGTTGATGCCGCCGAAGCACATCTTGAACGCGCCCACGCGGCTGATGGCCGAGCTCGGCTATGGCAAGGGCTACCGCTACGACCACGAGACGGAGGAGGCGTTCTCCGGTCAGGACTACTTCCCGGAGGGCATGCGGCGGCGCCGGTTCTACCGTCCGGTCGAGCGCGGCTTCGAGCGCGAGGTGGCGAAGCGCCTCGACTACTGGGCCAAGCTGCGCAAGAAGCTGGCTAGGCAGGCCGGCGAGGACGGTGCGTAAGCCGTTTACGGAAGTAGACGCGGCGATAGCCGTCCTCTTCGCGACGCCCTGTCACTCGGTAGCCGAGGCGCCGGTAGAACCCCAGGTTCTCGGTCATGCGCTCGTGTGTGTAGAGCCGCACCTCGGTGAACCCACGGCGCAGCGCTTCGGCCTCGGCGAAGGCCATTAGCGCGCGGCCCAGGCCCAGCCCGTGATGCGACGGCACCACCGCCACGTTCTCGACGAACAGGTGGCCGTCACCGGGGGCCATGACGATAACGCCGGCCGGCGCCCCGCGGTGCTCCAACACATGCACCACCCCGGCGCGGATGAGGCTCGCGTAATCGGCCAGCATCGGCGCCGGCGGCTTGCCGATGCGGGGCACGTATTTCTCATAGGCCGCCTCGACGCAGCCGACGATGAACGCCTCGTCGGCCGGGATAGCCTGGCGGATCGAGGCCTCGGGCCTTGACCGCGGCAAGGGCAGGAGCGGGATTAGGCTGCCGCCTGCCGGCGCAGGCGGCGGTAGAAGGAGCCGAGGTAAAGCGCCAGAAACAGCGCGAAGAAGTACTCCTGGTACTCCGCGTAGCGGATCAGCAGCAAGGGCTCGCGCAGGCTCTCCACATTATCGCCCAGCCACTCCGGCAGCCGGATGAAGGCGGCAAGAAACGCCGTCGGCACCACGATCCCGGTGGGCCAGAACCAAGAACGCCAGTCGGTCGACGGGTCGAACGACCAGCCTCTCACCCGCCGGGCCAACGGAAACATGAGGCCGGCCGCCACCACCCAGAGCAGGAACAGATGGCGCGGCTTCTGATCGAGCCAGCTCGAGGTGTTGTGCAGGTTGGTCTCGACCTGATCGTTGAGCGCCGCCAGCCAGCCGGGGGTCGCCCAACCGAACCAGTTCTGGCCCCAGCTCACCTCCTCGCCGGCCAGGTAGACCGAACCGGCCACCAACAGCATTAGCCACGGCCCCAGCCAGCGGGCCGGCAACGCCCGGCGCCGGCTGAGCGCCATCAGCCCAAACACCACGGCGGGCACCAGCAGCAGCGCGGTGGCGTTTTCCACCACGCCCAGCTCGCTCTCCATCGCCTGGCGGTAGGTGTCGGCGTCGATGGCGCGCAGGACCGCGGCTAGCACCAACACCATGGGCGGAAACCACAGCCAGGCCCAGGCCGGAAGGTCCTCCCCGGCCGGCGCCGGTGCGGCCTGGTCGATGGGTGCTTGATGGCGGTGCGTGATGCCGACGCTCATCGCGCCGTTCTCCCTCCCCGCGGCCACGGTCGTCATATACGCCCGCCGGCTGGATTTGGCCAGCGTGGGCCGAGCAGACGACGGTACAGCCGCAGGGTCTGGTCCACCACCAGCGGCTCGGCGAACCGCGTCTCCACCAGCCGGCGGGCGTTGGCCCCCAGCCGTTGCCTGAGCGCGCCATCGCCGGCCAGGCGCTGTAACGCGTCGGCCAGCGGCACCACGCTGCCCGCCGGCACCATGAGCCCGGTCTCGCCGTCGTGCACCACCTCGCGGCAGCCGGGGACGTCGGTGGCCACCAGGGGCCGGCCGCAGGCCGCCGCCTCCAAGAGCGCCTTGGGCAGGCCCTCGCGATAGGACGGCAGCACGGCGATATGGGCCTGGCGCCAGACCTTGGCGATGTCGGGCTCGGGCCCGACCCACTCGACGGCGCCCGCCTGCTGCCAGGCGCCCAGCGTCGCCTCGGGGATCGAAGCCGGGTTGTGCGGGTCCGGCGGCCCAATGAGCCGAACCTTGAGCCCAACCCCGCGGTCGCTGAGCAGCCGCGCCGCGCCCACCAGCTCGACCACGCCCTTGTCTACCAGCATGCGTCCGACCAGCGCCGCCACCGGCGCTCCGTCGGGCTCCGGCAGCGGCCGCAGCCCGGCGGTATCGACCCCGGAGCCGGGAATCAGCGTGACCCGGTCGTGGCGCACCAGCCGACGCCGGCGCAACAGCGCCAGGTCGTCCGGGTTCTGCACGATGACATGGGCGTTCGGCCGATTGAGCACCAAGCCCAAGAGGCGGCGGGCGAGCGGGCCCACGGTGCGTGCCCGCGACCCGCCGTCGATGAACAAGTAGCCGAGCCCGGTGAGCGCGTTGACCACCGCCGGAATCCCGGCCAGCGCCGCGGCGAGGCCGCCTATCAGCACCGGCTTGATCGCCACGTGGTGCACCAGGTCCGGCCGCTCGCGGCGGTAGATCCGCAGCACGGCCACCAGCGAGATGAGCTCGCCCAGCGGGTTGGCGCCGCCCCGCCGCCAGTCGAGCGGCACCAGGCGGAAGCCCTCGGCCTCGATGCGCGCGGCGTCCTCGCCGGCCCGGGTCGCCACCACCACCTCGGCGCCTTGATCCCGGGCGGCCCGGGCCAGCCCCAGCCGGTGCGAGCAGAAGTACCAATCCTCGGTGACCAGGTAGAGGATCTTGGGGCGCGAGCCGGGCATGGCGACTGCCGACAATAAGACCACCCCATGTCTAGTCAATGCGACTTCATCGTGGGCTGCCAGGCCACGTGCCGGATCGACAGGGCACCGAGGAAGCCGTTTACAATGTCGCGGCCCGAGGCTAAACCCGCTTGATCGTCAGCCGCTTGCCGCCGGATTCAGACCCGATTCGGATGACCGGGCCGGGCTGGAGTCTCGCCGATGACGTCGGATTACCGATCGACCCTGTTGCTGCCGCGCACCGACTTCGCGATGAAGGCGGACCTGCCCAAACGCGAGCCGCAGATCTTGGCGCGCTGGCAGAAGATGGACCTGTTCAGCCGGCTGCGCGCCGCCGCCAAGGGGCGCGAGAAGTTCATCCTGCACGACGGCCCGCCCTATGCCAACGGGCATCTGCACATCGGCACGGCGCTGAACAAGATTCTCAAGGACATCGTCAACCGCTCCCAGCAGATGCTGGGCAAGGACGCCAACTACGTCCCCGGCTGGGACTGCCACGGCCTGCCGATCGAGTGGAAGATCGAGGAGACCTATCGCGCCGCCGGCAAGGACAAGGACCGGGTCGACATCATCCAGTTCCGTCGCGAATGCCGCGAGTTCGCCGATCACTGGATCGACGTGCAGCGCAACGAGTTCAAGCGTCTCGGGGTCGAGGGCAACTGGACGGATCCTTACTCCACCATGGCCTTCGCGGCCGAGGCGCAGATCGCCCGCGAGATTGGCAAGTTCCTGATGGACGGGGGGCTGTACCGCGGCGCCAAGCCGGTGCTGTGGTCGGTGGTGGAGAAGACGGCGCTGGCCGAGGCCGAGGTCGAATATCGCCAACATCGCTCGACCACGGTCCTGGTCCGCTTCCCGGTGGTCAAGGCCGCGAGCGGGGCGCTCGACGGCGCCAGCGTGGTTATCTGGACCACCACGCCCTGGACGCTGCCAGGCAACCGGGCGATCGCCTTCAGCCGCGACCTCGACTACGCGGTGTATGAGGTGCGCGCGGTCGCCGAAGGGAGCCTGGCGGTGCCCGGCGAACGCCTGGTGCTGTGCCGGTCGCTGGCCGATCAGGTCAAGGCCGAGGCCGGGATCACGGAATGGACGGCACAGGATGATGCCACCGGTCTCGCCGGGACGGTGTGCCGGCATCCGCTCCGCGGCCGCGGCTACGACTTCGACGTGCCGGTCACCCCGGGCGGGTTCGTGACCGCGGACCAGGGCACCGGCTTCGTTCATGTGGCCCCCGGCCACGGCGCCGAAGACTTCGACCACGGCCAGGCCCTGGGGCTCGAGACGCCGCGCACCGTGGGCGAGGACGGCAGCTTCTACGATGAGGTGCCGTTGTTCGCTGGCACCGTGGTATACACCGCCGACGGTAAGCCGGGCGACGCCAACCGGGCGGTGATCGCGGCGCTCAAGCAAGCCGGCGCGTTGCTGGCCCAGGGCAGCCTCACCCACGAATACCCGCATTCCTGGCGATCGAAGGCGCCGCTCATCTTCCGCAACACCGAGCAGTGGTTCATCTCGATGACCGCCAACGACTTGCGCCGCAAGGCGCTGGCCGCCATCGACCGGACCCGGTTCTATCCGCCGGCCGGGCGCAAGCGGCTCTACGGCATGATCGAGTCGCGGCCGGACTGGTGCGTCTCGCGCCAGCGCGCCTGGGGGGTGCCGATCCCGGTGTTCGTGGACAAGCAGAGCGGCCAGCCGCTGCGCGACCAGGCGGTGGTGGATCGCATCGCCGAGGTGTTCGAGGCGGAGGGGGCGGACGCCTGGTTCACCTCGCCGCCGGCGCGCTTTCTCGGCCCCGCCTACGACCCGGACCGGTTCGAGCAGGTGCGTGACGTAGTGGATGTCTGGTTCGATTCGGGCGCCACCCACAGCTTCGTCCTGGAGGCGCGGCCGGACCAGAAGTGGCCGGCCTCGCTGTATCTGGAGGGCTCGGACCAGCACCGCGGCTGGTTCCACTCGTCGCTCTTGGAGGCCTGCGGCACGCGCGGCGTGGCCCCCTACGAGGCGGTGCTGACCCACGGCTTCGTGGTCGACCAGCACGGTCGCAAGATGTCGAAGTCGCTGGGCAACGTGGTGTCGCCGCAAGAGGTGATCGAAACCTTGGGCGCCGACATCCTGCGGCTCTGGGTGGTGGCGTCGGATTACACCGAGGATTTACGCATCGGCCCTGATATCCTCAAGCACCAGGTCGAGGCCTACCGGCGGCTGCGCAACACCCTGCGCTTCCTGTTGGGCAACCTGCCCGGCGATCACCCGGCCGAGCCGCCGGCGCTGCAAGAGATGCCAGAGCTCGAGCGCTGGATTCTGCATCGGCTGTGGCAGCTCGACCAGGTGGTCCGCGGCGCAAGCGAGCGCTTCGACTTTCACACCCTCTACACCCAACTGCACGGCTTCTGCGCGCTCGAGCTTTCCGCCTTCTACTTCGATGTGCGCAAGGACTGCCTCTACTGCGACCGGGCCGCGGCGCCGCGGCGGCGCGCCGCGGTGATGGTGCTGGAGCGGCTATTCTCGTGCCTGACCGCGTGGCTGGCGCCGATCCTGTGCTTCACCGCCGAGGAGGCGTGGCGGGCGCGGGCTGCCGCGGACGCCGCGGACAGTGTTCACCTGCGGCTGTTTCCGGAGGTCCCCGAGGCCTGGCGGGATGAGGCCCTGGACGAAAAATGGCAGCAGGTGCGGGCGCTGCGGCGCGTGGTCACGGGGGCGCTGGAGATCGCGCGCGAGGGCAAGCGCATCGGCTCCAGCCTGCAGGCGCATCCGATCGTCTACGCGGATCCCGCGTACGCGTCGGCGCTGGAGAATCTCGACCTGGCCGAGATCGCCATCACCTCGGATGCGACCCTGAGCCGCCAGGCCGCGCCCGAGGACGCCTTCAGGCTCGATGACGTGGACGGCGTCGCGGTGGTGGTCGGCGCAGCCCAAGGGTCCAAGTGCCAGCGATGCTGGAAGGTGCTGCCCGAGGTCGGCAGCCATGGGAGCTTCCCCGACATCTGCAAGCGCTGCGCCGAGGCCGTGGAAGCGGTCGGCCTGGCCGCGGACTGAGCGCGATGCCGCGACACATGGCCAGGAACGCCGCCGGATCCGGCGGCGACTGGTCGAATCGGCTGATCTCGCCGATCATGCGACTGGCGCTTGGGGTTGCGGCGGCGGTGGTGCTGGTCGACCAGCTGTCCAAGTGGTGGATCGTCGGCCGGATCATGGACCCGCCGCGGCCGATCGAGGTCACCGGCTTCTTTGCCCTGGTGCTCACCCACAACCGCGGGGTCAGCTTCGGCCTGTTCGATACCGACGCCTTCATGGCTCCGTGGCTGTTCTCCGGCCTGGCCCTGGTGATCGTCGCCGTGCTTGTGTACTGGCTTGTCGGGACCCGGCGCCGCCTTCCCGCGGTGGCGATCGGACTCATCGTCGGCGGGGCGGTCGGCAACATGGTCGACCGGCTGCGCCTGGGTGCGGTCGTCGACTTCCTCGACTTCCACTGGGCCGATCTCCATTGGCCGGCCTTCAACGCCGCCGATAGCGCCATCGCCCTGGGCGTCTTGTTGCTACTGGCGGACGGCTTGTTTGGGCGTCGCGAATCGCCTAGATAGAGGCAAAGGAAATTCGGAGGGCCTGATGCACCGGCCGATCATCACCGGGGTGCTGGCGCTGGGGGTGGCGCTGTGGTTGCCCGGCTGCACCGGGGTGCGCGAGGCCGTGGGCCTCACCAAGCGGCAGGGCCCGGACGAGTTCATGGTGACGTCGCGGCGTCAACCCCTGGCGCTACCGCCGGACTATAGCCTGCGCCCGCCGCAGCCGGGCGCGCCGGCCCGTCTTGACGAGCAGACGGGCCAGGAGGCGCGACGGGTTGTGTTCGGCGAGGCGGCGTCGGTGGCGGCGCGGCCGGATACCTCGATACCGGGATTCAAGCGCATGAGCGATGGCGAGATCGGCCTGTTGCGCCAGGCCGGGGCCCTGGGCGTGGATCCGAACATTCGCCACATCATCGAGCGGGAGACCGCCGAGGTGGTTACCGCAAGTCGGACCATCATCGACGAGATCCTGTTCTGGCGTAAACCCGAGCGGCCGGAGAAGCTGGTCGATGCCGGCGCCGAGGCGGAACGGCTGCGGAAGAACGTCGAGGCGGGCAAGGCCCCCACCGAGGGCGAAACGCCGACCATCAAGCGCAAACGCCGTGGTCTCTTTGACGGCCTCATCAACTAGCCCCGATCGGCCAGCGGCCGGCGCCGCCCTGCGTCGGGCCCTCATCGTGGCGGCCTTGCTGCTAATGGCGGCGTCGCCATGGGACATCGCGCAAGCCGGCGTCTTCAACCCGCAGACCTTCACGCTGGACAATGGCATGCGCGTGGTGGTGATCCCCAACCACCGGGCGCCGGTGGTGAGCCACATGGTCTGGTACAAGGTGGGGGCCGCCGACGAGCCGCCGGGCAAGTCGGGCGTCGCCCATTTCCTCGAACACCTGATGTTCAAGGG
>JBHICX010000054.1:0-10353 GCA_046759805.1 Kiloniellales bacterium
CCGGTAACCCTCGGGGGGGCCGCGTGGGGGGGTGGGCCGGCGCCGATTTCCATGCAAGTGGATAATGCACTGGCGCGGCGAGGTTTAGTATGATCCTCCGGTGCGGACAAGGAGCGGCAGACGAGGAGCCGAGGGCGACCATGGATATCGAGGACCTGGAACCGGAGAAGGAGACACCGCCGCCGAAGAACCTGGCGGACATGTCGATCGAAGAGCTGGAGGCGTATATCGCCGAGCTCGAGGCCGAGATCGAGCGGGTGCGCGCCGACATCGAGGCCAAGCAGGCGCGTCGCGGCGAAGCCGAGGCGCTGTTCCGCCGCTAGCGGAAAGCTGGGCCGGCGCCGCAGGCCACGACGCGGGGTGCGCTCAAGAGTGGCCCGTCGGTCGGTCCAGCCTCGACGGGTGCCGCCGACGCCGGGCATACAGGAACAGGAGCCAGCCGACCGGGCCGGCGACGAGCACCAGCACGATCCAGCCGACCCGGGGCCCGAGCGGGCAGCGGGCCCCCGGCGGCGGCCGCCACGGCCCCGCCGCAGGTGATAGCGCCACATGGGCGAGCGGCAGGACATAGCCCAGCGTCAACACGATCCAGGCGGCCGTGGGGCTCATCGCATCCTCACCAAGCGACCGGACCAGAGGCGGCTGCGGCCGGCGGACCGCCGGGGCGCCACAGGCCTCTGGGGGCCTTTGCGGCAACGCCTTACCACGGCCCGGGGTGGCGCGCCATTAACGGAATCTTGAGGAGACGGAACCTATAATCTCGGCGACGGTTCGCTCACCACGAGCCGTCGCCGGATGGACCATCATCCGATCCCCGTTGTAGCCTCCCTGTAGACTGATAGCCGCCCGCTTCCCCGGGCGGCTCTTCTTCTTGGCGCCCCGACGGGGCCACAGCCGTGATCTGCGCGACGGCTCAGTACGCGAAGGCCTGGTAGATGGGCTCGATGTCGCTGCCCCACTCGTTCTCATAGAGCCGCAGCGTATGGGCGGCCGGCGACTGGCCACAGTCGACGATGCGGTCGAGCGGGTCGAGGAAGTGCGCCTCGGTCCGGCCCGACGCGTCCATGCGCGCGCGCTGGTCCAACCCGTCTCGCGAGATACGCACCACCTCGCGGGCGACGTCGAGGACGCTCACATTGGCGCCCTTGCGCCTGAGCGCCGTGCCGAGACCGGTCTTCGGCACCTGGGCGCGCAACCAGGCGCGGTCCTCGCCGGTCCAGTCCTTGACCAAATCCCAGGCGGCGTCGAGGGCGGTCTCGGCGTACAAAAGGCCGACCCACAGCGCCGGCAGCGCGCAAAGCCGCCGCCACGGCCCGCCGTCGGCGCCACGCTGCTCGAGATACTGCTTCAGGCGCACCTCCGGGAACAGGGTGGTCAGGTGATCGGCCCAGTCGTCGATGGTCGGCAGCTGGCCCGGCAGCGCCGGCAGCTTGCCGACCATGAAATCTCGGAACGACTGGCCGCTGGCGTCGATGTACCGGCCGTCGCGGCGGACGAAGTACATCGGCACGTCGAGCACATAGTCGGCGTAGCGTTCGAACCCCATGGCGTCGTCGAAGACGAAAGGCAGCATTCCGCAACGATCCGGGTCGGTGTCGGTCCAGACCTGGCTGCGGTAGCTCATGTAGCCGTTGACCCGGCCGTCGGTGAACGGCGAGTTGGCGAACAGCGCGGTGACGATCGGCTGCAGCGCCAGTGAGATCCGGTACTTGCGCACCATGTCGGCCTCGGATTCGTAATCCAGGTTCACCTGTACGGTGCAGGTGCGCAGCATCATGTCGAGGCCCAGCCGGCCCTTGCTAGGCATGTAGGAGCGCATGATCCGGTAACGCTGTTTCGGCATCCACGGAATGTCCTCACGCCGCCACTTGGGATCGAAGCCGAGGCCGATGAGACCGACGCCCAGCTCCCCGGCCACCAGCTTCACTTGGTCGAGATGCTCGTGCACCTCGGCGCAGGTTTGGTGGATGGTCCCCAGCCTGGTGCCGGATAGCTCCAACTGCCCGCCCGGCTCGAGGGTGATCTGGCAACCGTCCGGGCGAGCCAGCGCGATGACGCTGCCATTCTCGTTGATCGGGCTCCAGCCAAAGCGCATCAGGCCCGTGAGCAGCGCCTGGATGCCGTCCGGCCCGTCATAGGGGACCCGGCGATGGTCGCTGCGCCGGAACACGAACTTCTCGTGCTCGGTGCCGATGCGCCAGGCGCCCCGCCGCTTGCAGCCGGATTCCAGATAGGCGACGAGATCGGCCTTGCCGGTGATCAACTCACCGCTCGGCTTGGAGGGAGCGGACATGGTTGGTTGTTGGTTGGGTCGAGTGGTCGCTGGGGCCCTGGTCGCTATGGATCGTCGGCGTGACCCGGCGGCGGCCGGTCGCATCCATCGCCAGCAAGCGCCTGCCAGCAGGCCAACGCCGCCAACGCCGCGGTATCGGCCCGCAGCAGCCGCGGGCCCAGGCCGACCGCCGTAACAAAGGGCAGTTTACCGAGCGCGTCAAGCTCGGCCGCGGTGAAGCCGCCCTCGGGGCCGGTCAGCACCGCCCAGGGCGCGGCCGCGGAGGCGCCCGCCAGCGCCTCGGCGATCGGCGTCGCCGGGCCCTGCTCGGCGCACCACAATAGCCGTCTCTCGTGCGGCCACCTGGCAAGCGCCGCGTCGAGGGTCGCCGCCGGCAGCACCCGCGGCACGCTGAGCCGCCCCGATTGCTCCGCCGCCTCGACGGCGTTGGCCAGGAGCCGGTCCTCGTTGACCCGGGAGACCTGGGTCAAGCCGGTGAAGACCGGCCACAGTGCCGAGACGCCGAACTCGGTCGCCTTCTGGGCCAGGAAGTCGATGCGCGCCCGCTTGATCGGCGCGAACACCAGCCACAGGTCCGGTTCCGCGGTCTGGCGCCGTTGCCGCCCGACCAGCGCCAGCGAGGCCCAGCCCTTGCCGATGCCGTCGATGTCGGCGATCCACTCCCCGTCACGGCCGTTGAACAGGGCCACCGGGTCGCCGCGACCAAGCCTGAGCACGGACTTCAGGTAGTGCGCCTGGCCCGGGCTTGCCCCGACCGTGCCACCCTCATTGAGGTCGGCCTCCACGTAGAGCCTCGCCTTCACCCGCTTCGCCATGGACCGCGCCGTCGATCCCATGGTGTGCAGAAAGCTCGGGCCGGCCCCCTTGTCAAGGCTGGCCCGGAGGGCCACCGCCTCAAGGCGGCTTCGGCCTTGACAAGGGGGCCGGCCCGAGCTCGAAAGGCAACCATGAGATCGATAGCGCCCCGTGCGCTTGTCGGTGACGCCGGCGGCGGGCAAGATGGCGGCCATGAGCGACACCCTGAAACCGGCCGCCTCCGCCAGCGACATCCCGAAGGCCGGCTGGGTCGACCGCTACGTGCCGGCGGCGCTGCGTCCGTATCTGCGGCTGGCCCGGGTCGACCGCCCGATCGGCACCTGGCTGTTGCTGTTCCCGTGCTGGTGGGGCGTGGCCCTGGCGGCCGGTCCGGACTTGGGCACGGCCGCGTTCTACGCGCTGTTCGCGGTCGGCGCGCTGGTCATGCGCGGGGCCGGGTGCACCTTCAACGACATCGTCGACCGCGAGCTCGACGCCCGGGTGGCGCGCACCGCCGACCGGCCGATCGCCTCCGGCCAGATCGGCCTCATGCAGGCGTTCGCGTTCCTCGGCCTCCAGCTTGCCCTCGGCCTCGCGGTGCTGCTCGCCTTCAACCGGTTCGTCATCGGCCTCGGCATCGCCTCGCTGGCGCTCATAGTCACCTATCCGTTCATGAAGCGGGTCACCTGGTGGCCGCAGGCGTTCCTCGGGATCACCTTCAACTGGGGCGTGCTCATGGGCTGGGCGGCGGTGCACGGCGGGCTTGGCGTAGCACCGCTGCTCATGTACGCCGGGGGCATCGCCTGGACCCTCGGCTACGACACCATTTACGCGCACCAGGACAAGGAGGACGACGCGCTCGTCGGCGTCCACTCGACGGCGCTCCTGTTCGCCGAGGGCTCGCGCCCCTGGATCGGCGGCTTCTACGCCCTGGCGGTGGTCCTGTTCGCGCTGGCCGGGCTGATTGCCGGGCTCGGCTGGCCGTATTACCTGCTGCTCGCCCTGGCGGCGGCGCAACTCGCTTGGCAGGCGATGCGGGTCGACTTCGACGATCCGGCCGACTGCCTCGTCAAGTTCAAGTCCAACCGCCTCACCGGCTGGTTGCTCTTGGCCGGGTTGCTGCTGGCCCCGGCCTGAGGCGCTCAGTCGGCGGGCTCGGCCACATGCGGCCAGGCGAACGGCCGCGCGTCCTCGCCGATGCGGGCGGCGTGGCGGCGCCGGAAGTCGTCGTCGTCGCCGAGGCGCAGGATGAACTCTTCGAGGTCGTGGCCGGGCGCCACCCGGTCGCGCATCAGTTCAAGCACCGCCGCGGTGGTGGTCGCCCGATGGCTGCGGCCCTCGGCCTGGACCGCCTCCAGCGCCAGCGGCGCGCTGTCGTGGACCAGGCTGCCGCGCCGCCCGACATAGGCGTCGACCGCGCCGAGACGGGTGCCGTCGTCGAGCCTCAAGTCGATGCGCTCGAGCTGCCTGTGCGCGTAGTTGGCGAGGCGGGTCTCGGATTCGGTCATGTGCTTGAGCTGCGCCGCGTCGAGCCAGGTCACCGCCAGGCTGACGGTGGTCCCGGGCGCCACCTGCAACATCGCCGGCACCGCGCCGTAGGTGGTGAAGTGGGCCGAGTAGACCACGTCGAATCCGGCAAGCCAGGCCCGTTGCACCGGGATCGCCGCCTCGCTGCCGAACTTCCGCCTGAGCTGCGCCGGCGACTGGTTCGACCCGTAGGCCAGCACCGGCACCCGCCCGACCCGATGCGACTCCATGTCGTCGAGCGGCGCCACCCGGCCGCCCAGGAGCAAGAACGATTCACGGGTCACGTCGTAGGGATAGTCGCGGGCGCGGGCCAGCCGCGCCGCCCGTCCGTCCGCCTCGGGATGTCCCTCCGCCATGCCCATTCCAATAGCAGCCCCGTGCGTCGACCTCAACGCGCTCGGCTGGCTGTCGCCCGGTCGGAATCGTGCTAAACCGCATGCGCAACAACCCTGAAGGTATCCGCCCAATGACCGCGCCCAAGCTCACCATCCGCGACCTCACCATCCGTGCGGTGATCGTGCCGTTGCGCCGGCCGCTGGCGACTCGGGTCGGCACCTTCAACGAAGCGCCGTTGCTGCTGCTGGACTTGCAGACCGACGAGGGCATCACCGGGCGCACCTACCTGTTCTGTTACCTGAGGCATGCCACCACCCATTTGGCGGGGCTGCTACGCCAGGTGCTGGAGATGACCAAGGGCGAGCCGGTGGCGCCGGTGGAACTCTTTGACCGGCTGGGCAAGGGGTTGACGTTGATGGGCCATCAGGGCCTGGCGGCGATGGCTGTGTCCGGCTTCGACATGGTCTCATGGGACGCGCTGGCACGGGCCACCGGGGTGCCGCTGGTCACCCTGCTCGGCGGCACGATCGCGCCGGTCCGCGCCTACAACAGCAACGGCCTCGGGCTGATGGCGCCCGAGGCGGCGGCCGAGGAGGCCAAGGCGCTCGTCGCCGAGGGCGATTTCGAGGCGGTCAAGATCCGGCTCGGCCGGCCGACCCTGGCCGACGACCTGGCGGCGGTGCGCGCCGTGCGCAAGGCGGTGGGCGAGAGGGTGCTGCTGCCCTGCGACTTCAACCAGGGGCTCAGCGTCACGGAGGCCATTCGCCGCGGCCAGGCGCTCGATGAGGAGGGGGTCTACTGGATCGAGGAGCCGGTCGCCTATGACGACCTCGCGGGCAACGCCAAGGTCGCCCGCGAGGTGGCGACGCCAATCCAGATCGGCGAGAACTTCTACGGCCCCAAGGCCATGGCTGACGCCATCGCGGCGGGCGCCGCCGACTACATGATGCCGGACGTCCTGCGCATCGGCGGCGTGACCGGCTTCCTGCGCGCGGCGGCGCTGGCCGACGCCGCGCGCATCGAGATGTCGAGCCACCTGTTCCCCGAGATCTCAAGCCACCTCCTTCGGGTCACCCCGACCCGCCACTGGCTCGAATACATGGACTGGGCGACGCCGATCCTGGCGGAACCCTTCATGATCGAGAACGGCCACGTACTGATCCCCGACGTCCCCGGCACCGGCATCGACTGGAACGAGGACGCCGTCAAGAAATACGCCATGCCGCTATAGGCCGGCCGGCTGCTGGCGCTTGGGGAATAGGGGGACAGGAATTGGACCCCCATCCGTTTCCCAAATCCGCATCGGCTGCTATCGTTCGGACGACACTGGCGGTGGACGAGAGCGGGTGATGGGCGGCGGTTTGCAGTATGACGAGAAGGCCTCGCGGCGCGTTGAAGCGATCTATTCGACGCCGGACGTGGTCGCCACCCGCAACGCGGTACTCGAGACACTGGCCCTGCGGCGCGGCGAGCAGGTTCTCGATATCGGGTCCGGGCCCGGTTACCTCGCATACGACATGGCGAGATCGGTCGGGCCCGAAGGACGGGTCCTTGGCATCGACGTGAGCCCGGACATGCTGGAGTTGTCGCGGCGGCGCTGCGAGGGCTGCGCCAACGTCGATTTCAAGGAGACCGAAGGCGCGAAGCTCGCCATCGCGGACGCATCCTTCGACGCTGCCGTCTCGATCCAGGTCTACGAGTACATCCCCGAGGTCGCGGACTCGGTCGCCGAACTGTACCGGGTGCTGCGGCCGGGCGGGCGCGCGGTGATCATGGCCACAGACTGGGACTCTTTGATTTGCCACTCCTCCGATCCCGAGCGCCACTTCCGCGTGCTTGCCGCTTGGGAAGAGCACGTCGCGCACCGGTGCCTGCCCCGTATCCTCGGGCCGATGCTGGAAGAAGCCGGCTTCCGGATCCTGCGCCGACAACTGGTTCCGATCTTCAACCCGGAATACCACGAGAACACCTACAGCCACGGCATCATCGAGCTGATCGCCGCCTTCGTGCCGGGCCGCAATGGCGTGACCAAGAAAGCGGCGCAGGCCTGGGCCAACGACCTGCGCCGGCTCGGCGCGGCGGGTCGCTACTTTTTCAGCCTCAACCGTTACCTGTTCACCGCCGGCAAGCCGGACGGCTAGCCTGGGTTTCTCACCAGGTCGTGCACCGGACGGCCGAAAGGATGGCGAAGGTGATTGGTGGGCGATCGTGGCGAGCGCAAAAAACGAGGCCCGCAGCCTCCGCTCCTCCACCTGCGAGGTCTCCCTCTGCGGCGCTAAAGCAGGCCAGCTGCGGGCCCGTCGCGACGCGTCATCGCTGGTCTGGATTCATCGCCATCTCGGCGAGTCGCCCCGTAGACGCCTCACCTCGCGGCTTCTTCCACCTCGGCTCGTCGTCGCGACCAAATCACATTGCCACACTTCTGCTCGGCTCGGTTTGATTTATATCAACGCGTCAGAAAAAATCTTTCCCTGCAAGAGGGGCCTCGCTACTTCTTGCCGAGGATTTGGTGGGGATGAACACCGAACCGAGCTCGGCTTCCTCCCTTGTATTTCGCCGAAGTTCCGCGCCGATCTCAGCGTCCTCAGCGGTGAAAGAACTCGCCCCCGACGAGGGCGGAACGTGCCCCTTCCAGGGACGCCGCGCGCGTGGCACCCTGCGGCGGATCGGTCGGCATCACTCGAGCCAAGAGAACCACGCCATGGACGACGATCAGGCCCAGTCGCTGAACCTGCTCGAAGGTTTGATCCGGCGGGCGCGCGCGGCCGGCGCCGACGCGGTGGATGCCATCCTGGTGGACGGCGTCTCGCTCGCCCACGCCCAGCGCCTGGGTCGGCTCGAGCGGCTGGAGCGGGCCGAGAGCCGGGATTTGGGCCTCCGAGTGTTCGTGGGCCGGCGCCAGGCGGTGGTGTCCACGACCGACCTGCAGCCCGGCATGCTCGACCAGCTGGTGGAGCGGGCGCTGGCCATGGTCAAGACCGTGCCCGAGGACCCCTATTGCGGGCTGGCCCAACCGGAAGCGTTGGCCGACACCGGTAACCTGCCCGACCTCGACGGCTGCGACCCGGTCGAGCCACCGACCGAGACCCTGATCGAGCGGGCCCGGCGCACCGAGGACGCGGCGCGGGCAGTGGACGGCGTCACCAACTCGGAGGGCGCCGAGGCAAGCTGGAGCCGCAGCGGGGTGGCGCTCGTGGGCTCCAACGGCTTCGCCGGCGCCTATACCGTCACCCGGCACGCGATCGGCGTCTCGGTGCTGGCCGGGACCGGGACCGCCATGGAACGCGACTACGAGTTCTCCACCACGGTGCACGGCAAGGATCTGGAGGCGCCGGAAGAGGTCGGCCGCAAGGCCGGCGAGCGCGCGGTCAAGCGCCTCGGCCCGCGCAAGGCGGCCAGCATGCGGGTGCCGGTGATCTACGACCCGCGGGTCGCCGGCGGCGTCATCCGGCACCTGGCGGCGGCGATCAACGGCGCCGCCATCGCCCGCGGCACTAGCTTCCTCAAGGACCGGATGGGGGAGCGGGTCTTTGCCGCCGGCGTCAGTGTGGTCGACGACCCGCACCGGCGTCGGGGCCTGCGGTCCACGCCGTTCGACGGCGAGGGGGTCAAGAACCGGCGCCTGGACGTCATCGACCACGGACAGCTCACCACCTGGATCCTGGACTCGCGCTCGGCCCGTCAGCTCGGGCTCGAGAGCACGGGCCACGCCACCCGGGGCACCTCGGCGCCGCCGTCGCCAGGGGCCAGCAACCTGTATCTCGGCCCCGGCGAGCCGACGCCCGAGGCACTGATCGCCGACATCAAGGCGGGTTTCTACGTCAGCGAGCTGCTCGGCTTCGGCGTCAACCAGGTGACCGGCGACTACAGCCGTGGCGCCGGCGGCTTCTGGATCGAGGACGGCGCCATCGCCTACCCGGTCACCGAGCTGACCATCGCCGGCAACCTCAAGGACATGTTCGCCAACCTCTCGGCGGCGAACGACCTGGAGTTCCGATACGCGGTCAACGCGCCGACCCTCAGGATCGACGGCATGACCGTGGCCGGCCGCTAGCGCGTCTTTCGTTCCAGCGGAGCCGGCTTGCCGCCACAGGCCGCGAACATTGGATCAGCCGAGTCCGCGTGGTATCTTCCGCCGCAACTTCGAGGACACGGGCGCCTTGAGCGACATGAGCGGCCGCACCATTCTGCTCGACGACACCACCCAGGTGCTCGTGCGGCGTCTGCTGGCCGATCACGTCCGCCCGCAGCTTGGCCGCATCGCCGCCGCGCTCACATGCATGGCGATCGTCGCCGCCACCTCGGCGGCGCTGGCGCATCTGATGGAGCCGGTGGTCAACGAGATCTTCGTGAACCGGGTCAAGGCGATGCTGCCGTGGATCGCCGGGCTGGTGCTGGCGGTGTTCGTGGTGCGGGGTGCGGCCACTTACGCCCAGTCGGTGCTGATGAACCATGTTGGCCAACGCATCATCGCCAACATGCAGCACCGCCTGTTCGGCCATCTGATGGGGGCCGACCTGGCGTTCTTTCAGAATACCTCGACCGGCACCCTGATCGCGCGCTTTACCAACGACGTGGCGCTGTTGCGCAACGTGGTGTCCTTTACGCTCACCAGCCTGGGCAAGGACCTGTTGACGCTGATCTTCCTGGTCGCGCTGATGTTCTCCAAGGATTGGCAGCTGGCCGCCCTGGCGTTCGTCAGCTTTCCCTTGGGCGTCCTGCCCATCGTGCATATTGGCCGGCGCATGCGCCGGGTCTCGGCCCACACCCAGGCGGCGATGGCCGAGTTCACCACCCTCTTGGACCAGACCTTCCAGGGCGCGCGGCTGGTCAAGGCCTATGGCATGGAGGCCTATGAGAAAGCGCGCGCCGGGCGCATCATCGAGACCCTGTTCCGGCTGGTGCTGCGGGCGGCGCGAACCCGCTCGGCGTCGCATCCGATCATGGAATCCTTGGGCGGCGTGGCCATCGTGGCGGTGATGCTGTACGGCGGCAGCCAGGTGATCGCCGGCACCAAGACGCCGGGCGCCTTCTTCTCCTTCATCGCGGCGTTGATGTTGGCCTATGAGCCGTTGAAGCGGCTGGCGCAGCTCAACGCCAACCTGCAGGAAGGCCTGGCCGCGGCCCAGCGGGTGTTCGCCCTCTTGGACGTGCGACCGGCAATCGTCGACGCGCCGGACGCCATGCCGCTTAACGTGACCGGCGGCGCCATCCGCTTCGAGCAAGTGCGCTTTGCTTACGCGCCCGACAAGCCAGCGCTCGGGGGGCTCAGCCTCGAGGTGCCACCGGGCCGCACCGTGGCCCTGGTGGGTCCGTCCGGGGCCGGCAAGTCGACCGTGCTCAACCTGATCCCGCGCTTCCACGACATCGACTCCGGCCGGCTTAGCATCGACGGCCAGGAG
>JBHICX010000055.1:0-10340 GCA_046759805.1 Kiloniellales bacterium
TGCGCATGACGCTCACCGCCTCGCCGTGCTCGGCGATGAGGAAGTCCATCTTGCCGATGCCGATGCCGTGCTCTCCGGTGCAGGTGCCGTCCATCGCCAGGGCGCGCATCACCACCCGCTCGTTGAGCTGCTTGGCCTCGGCCAAATCGTCCGGGTCGTCCGGGTCGATCAGGATGACCAGGTGGAAGTTGCCGTCGCCCACATGGCCGAACAGCGTGATCGGCATTGAGGCCTCGGCGATGTCCTTCTCGGTCTCGGCGATGCATTCGGCGAGCCTGGAGATCGGCACGCAGACGTCGGTCGACACCGCCCGCGCCCCAGGCCTCAATTGCAGGCCGGCGAAGTAGGCGTCATGGCGCGCCTGCCACAGCCGATTTCGCTCTTCCGTGCGGCTCGCCCATTGGAAGTCGCTGCCGCCGAACTCATCGGCGATGGCCTTCACCTGCTCGACCTGCTCCTCGACCCCGGCCACGGTGCCGTGGAACTCCAGGAACAGGTGCGGCGTCGCCGGGTAGTCGAGCTTGGCGAACCGGTTCACCGACTCCATGGTCAGCGCGTTCAACAGCTCCATGCGGGCCACCGGAATGCCCGACTGGATGGTCAGGATCACGGTGTTGACGGCGGCCTCGACAGAGGGAAAGGCACAGACGGCGGACGAGATCTGCTCCGGGATTCCATAGAGCCTTAAACCCACCTCGGTGATGATGCCCAGCGTGCCCTCGGAGCCGACGAACAGCCGCGTCAGGTCGTACCCGGCCGACGACTTGCGGGCCCGCTTCGCGGTGCGGATGACCCGGCCGTCGGCGAGCACCACGGTGAGCGATAGCACGTTCTCGCGCATGGTCCCGTAGCGGACCGCATTGGTGCCCGAGGCCCGGGTCGCCGCCATGCCGCCGAGCGAGGCGTCGGCGCCCGGATCGATCGGGAAGAACAGGCCGGTGTCGCGCAGGTGTTCGTTGAGTTGCTTGCGGGTGACGCCGGCTTGCACGCGGCAGTCCAGGTCTTCGGCATTGACCTCGAGGATTTGGTTCAGGCGGCTCAGGTCGATGCAGATACCGCCCTCAATCGCCAGCAGGTGGCCCTCCACCGAGGTGCCGGTGCCATAGGCGATGACCGGCGTCTTGTGGCTCGCGCACAGCTTTACGATGGCGCTCACCTCCTCGGTCGAGGCGGCGAACGCGACCGCATCCGGCGGCGCGTAAGGGAAATACGATTCGTCCTTCCCGTGATGCTCGCGCACCGCGGCCGACAGGGACAGCCGGTCGCCCAGGAGCGACCTGAGCCCGTCGATCAGACCGGTTTCGAGCTCGATGCGTTGCGCCGGTTCCGCTGCCATGGCCTTAAGCCTTCCCGCAACCCAGATTGGTAACGCCTCAGGCTACTCCCCGGCCGCGTTGCTCCGCAACCCTTCGGCAAGTGCGGTCTTGGCCCGGCCGCGGCAGCAAGGGGTCACCTCGTGTCCTTGATGTGTTTGTGGTGAATTGCGTCTAGGATCGGGTGGTGCCGCGCGCGTTGGCGTCCATGCCGTCGACGCGCGCATGGATTGGCGCCTGACCAGAGGAGCACCCCGAGAATGGCCCTGCAACGCCACCGCGTCGACTTCGAGACCCTGAGCCCGAAGACTCTCGCCAGTTGGCGCGAGATTCCCCCGGCGGTCGCCGGCGACTGCATGAACCGCACCCAATGTATGGCCGGCGCCATCAAGCCGGTGCGGCCCGGCATGCGGCTGGTGGGCCAGGCGCGCACCGTCGAGTCCATGGTCGGCGACAACTCGATCAGCCACGTCGCCGCGGCCCTGGCCCAGCCCGGCGAGGTCTTGGTGATCGCCGCCGGCGGATATACTGATGTCGCGGTCTGGGGCGGGGTGGCGACCCACGCGGCGCTGGCCCGCGGTCTCGCTGGCGTGGTCGTCGACGGCGCGGTGCGCGATGTGGCGGAGCTGCGCGAGCTCGGCCTGCCGGTGTACGCCCGGGGGGTGGTGCCGGCCGGCCCGCACAAGGGATTCGGCGGCATCATCGACGGGCCGATCGCCTGCGCCGGTTGCCCGGTCAAGCCTGGCGACGTGGTGCTGGGCGACGACGACGGCGTGGTGGTGGTGCCGTTGGAGCGCCAGGCCGCGATCCTTAAGGCCGGACAGGCCAAGCTCAAGGAAGAGGAGCATTGGCTGGAAGCCATCGCCGCCGGCCGCAGCATGACCGAAGTCCACGGCCTGCCGGAGCCGGAGGTGATCGGGGAGTAGGGCAAGCCGTCAGCGGCAAGCCGTCAGCCTTCAGCCGTCAGCTTTCAGCAAATCGCTGACCGCTTGACCGCTCCGCTCAGAACAGCTCTCGCAGCTTTTGCCAGAAGCCGGGCCCGTCGTGCGGATGCGGTCGGTGGGCGTCGTTCACGAGCGCGTTGACGAAAACCACCAGATTCGCCGGATCGAACTTGAGCCCGTGGAAGTTCGCCCGCCACCGGCCCTCGCCATCGATGACGTGGGTGACCACCCCGTGCACCTGGTATCCGCCCTCGGCCAGGGTGAACTTGTGGCCATAGCGTTCGGCCAGCCGCCGGGTGGCCGCCGGGCGCCCGGGGCCGCTGGTGAGGAACAGCCAGTTCGCCGGATCGAGGCCATGGGCTAGGCCATAGCCGCGTAGGACCTCCGGCGTATCACGGTCGGGGTCGGTGGTCACGCTTACGAACTGGACTTGGCCCTGCATTGGCGTCAGCGCGATCATCTCCTGGATCTCGGCGATGCGTCGGGAGTGCAGCGGGCAGACGTCCGGGCAGGAAGCGTAGATGAAGTTGAGGACGACCACCTTGCCGCGGGAGTCGGACAAGCGAACCGTCCGCCCGTCGGCGTCGCGTAGTTCAAATGCTGGCGCCTTCTTGTCGAACGGCTGGAAGTATCTTTCGCGTTCGCCGAGCTGGCTCTCCAGCTCCTCCAGCGAGTGCGCGGCACCGGTGGACGCCGCCGCCGCGAGGCACAGGAGCGCCAGCCCGATCGCGTGTGGCTTCGGCAGCGGGACTGTCATTGCCGCGTCCCGGCGCGATTGCGACGCTCTTGACGTTCCTGAATCTCCGGCGGCCAGGTGCTCTTGATGAAGCCGAGCACGGCCCGGATCTCGGCGTCGCTGAGCACGCCCTTGAAGGGCTGCATGTCGCTCTCATACCCCGCCGGCGCGAGCGGCGGCGTAAATCCGTACTTGGTGACGTAGAAGAGCTGGTCATCCGAGTGATGCCAGGTGTGCCCGGTCCGGTCGTGTGGGGGCGCCGGAAGCCTTCCGTCCGGTCTGCGCTGACGCCAGTTGGCCTGGCCTTCCAGACGTTCGCCGTGGCAGGCCGCGCAATGCTCGGCATAGACGGATTCGCCGGTGGCGATCTGCGCGGCGTTATCCAGGACCGCGTCCGACTTCGGGGCTTGCAAGCTCGGCAGCGCCAGCACCGCAACGAGGCCCAGCGCCGCCGCGCCTGCGATTCCCCAAATTATCGGCTGAATACGCCGCTTGCCAAACCGCATCGCCGCCGTGCTCAGCATTCGACCTTGATGAAGGTAGCGATCTCCTGCGGCGATGAAAAGATGACGAAGGCCCGGTCACCCATCATCGCCGCCCGCAGCAGGACGGGGCGGCCGCTGGCCGGACCATTGTCGCTGGAATCGGTCTTGAACCGCAGGTTGAACTCCCAGAAAGGGACGCTCTCGCCATCCTGTGTGGTGACCCGGTAGGTGTCGCCGCAATAGCGGATCGCCGTCACCTGCCGTGCCGGCTCGACCGCCTTCAGATCGGCCATCGGGGCCCGAGGTGCCGCCTGTGGGGCGCCGGTTCCCGCGGCGGTGGCCTGTTCGAGGTAGGCGATCAGATCGTCGCGCGCGCCCTCGTCCGGGATGCCGCGAAAGGTCATGCGGTTGCCCGGGATGAACGCGCCGGGATTCTCGAGCCAGGCGTGGAGCGATTCCGCATTCCAAACCACCTCCGCCGATTTCATGCTCCGCCGATTTCATGGCCTCGGAGTAGCGCCTGAAACCGTCGACCGTTCCCGCCTTGCGGCCCCAGATTCCCGCCAGGCTCGGCCCGGTCAGGTGTCGGCCCGGATCGAGGGAGTGACAGGCCACACAGGCCCGGAACACCCTTTCTCCTCTCGCCGCATCCCCCGCGGCGGCCGCCGGATCGGCGGTCCAGCAAACCGCCCATGCCGCAAGCGCGCCGACAATCAGATTCGTCCTATGCATGTCTTTCCTCCCAGCTCGGGTAACTTGGATGAAAACCGCCAGTGCTGCCTTGATCCTCGAGGAACCGCCGGCGGCGGCACCCCCAGGGCAAGGGCCGTGGCAAATTCAAGCGATGGGGAAGAGTCGCGGCGGGTAAGGATCGGGATCGGCGGACGGCCCGGCATAGACAGCGCGGGCCCCGACCACAACCGATTTCACCTGGGACCGGGAAAGCGCCGGCCATTCAGCCGGTATCGCCGTGAGGCAGGGACACCACGCGGCCTGGCAATCGACGTCAAGACAAGTGCCGCCGCAGTCTCCCGAAATTGGCATCTCGGCGTGCGCCACCGATGCGCCCACTGCGGACCCCTGCACGGCCAGTGTCGGCGCGCCGACCGCGAAGGTCAGGACCAACAGGACCGCACAGAGACGGCGAACAGCGACCCGCATCATAGCCAAGAAACGCTAGCACCGGCCCACAGGCCTTGCAATTTCGCGCGAATCAACTTTGCGCAAGAGATCGCTTCACTCATTGGAGTTCGTCGTGGTCTTGGTGTCTTGGTCGTCCCGCGGCGGACCGAAGCCGCCGCCGCCGGGGGTCTGGACCACGAACACGTCGCCCGGCCGCATCTCGATCCGGTCGGTGCCCGAGAGCTCGACCAGCGTACCGTCGGCGCGTTCGACCCAATTGCGGCCGACGTCGCCGGGCCGCCCGCCTTCGAGCCCGAACGGCGGCACCCGGCGGTGGTTGGACAGCACCGCCGCGGTCATCGGCTCCAGGAAGCGCAGGCGCCGGATCACGCCGTCGCCGCCGCGGTGCCGGCCGGCGCCGCCGGAGCCGGGGTTGATGCGGAAGCCCTCCAGGAGCACCGGAAAGCGCCATTCCAGCACCTCCGGGTCGGTGAGCCGGGTGTTGGTCATGTGCGAGTGCACGGCGCTCGCACCGTCGAAGTCGGGCCCGGCGCCGGTGCCGCCGCATACCGTCTCGTAGTACTGGTATTGCGCGTTGCCGAAGGTGACGTTGTTCATGGTGCCCTGGGACGCCGCCAAGACGCCCAGCGCGCCATAGAGTGCGTCGGTGATGCACTGCGAGGTCTCGACGTTGCCGGCGACCACCGCCGCCGGGTATCCGGGCGCCAGCATCGAGCCCTCGGGGATCACGATGTCGATCGGCTTGAGACAGCCCTCGTTCATCGGGATCTCGTCGTCGACCAGGGTGCGAAACACGTACAGAACGGCGGCCCGGCACACCGCCGAGGGGGCGTTGAAGTTGCTCGCTCGCTGCCCACTGGTGCCGGTGAAGTCGACTCGGGCGCGGCGGTTTACCTGGTCGATGGTGATGGTCACCTTGATCACGGCGCCCTCGTCGAGCTCATAAGAGAAACTACCGTCCTTCAACACGTCGAGCACACGGCGCACCTGTTCCTCCGCATTGTTCTGTACGTGTCCCATGTACGCGTGCACGACGTCGAGCCCGAACTGCTCGATCATGCGGTGCACCTCGTGCACGCCCATGGCGTTGGCGGCGATCTGCGCCTTCAGGTCGGCCACGTTCTGGTGCACGTTGCGGGCCGGATACTTCCCCGACTGCAACAGCGCCACCAGCTCGGCCTCGCGGAAGCGGCCGCCATCGACCAGGAGGAAATCGTCGATCAGCACGCCTTCCTCCTCGACGCTGCGGCTGTCCGGCGGCATCGAGCCGGGGGTGATGCCGCCGATGTCGGCGTGGTGGCCGCGGCTGCCGACGAAGAACAGGATGTCGCTGCCGCTCTCATCGAACACCGGGGTGATGACGGTGATGTCCGGCAGATGGGTGCCGCCGTTGTACGGCGCATTCAGCACGTACACGTCGCCTGGCTTCATGCCGTCGCGGCGCTGGCGGATCACCGTACGCACGCTCTCGCTCATCGAGCCCAGATGCACCGGCAGGTGCGGGGCGTTGGCGATCAACTGGCCCAGCGGATCGAAGATGGCGCAGGAGAAGTCGAGCCGCTCCTTGATGTTGACCGAGTAGCTGGTGTTCTCGAGCGTCGAGCCCATCTGCTCGGCGATCGACATGAACAGGTTGTTGAACACCTCCAGCATCACCGGGTCGACCTCGGTGCCGACCGCGGCCTGACGGTCGAGCGGCGCCACCCGGGTCAGCACCAGGTGGTTGCGGCGGGTGATCTCGGCCCGCCAGCCGGGCTCGATGACGTCGGTTCCGGTGGTCTCGACGATGATCGCCGGGCCGTCGATCACATGGCCGGGCCGCAGCCGGTCGCGGTCGAAGACCGGGGTTTCGAGGCGCTCGCCGGCGCACACCATGGTGACCGTGGCCAGGGGTTCCTTGGGCGCCGGCCGCCGGGTCGCCGGCAGCTCCGGGTCGTCGGCCGCGTCGGTGGCGCCGATGACCTCGACCGACACCGCCTCGACGATGTGCGCCTTGTCCGGCACGATGAAGCCGTAGCGCCGCCGGTGCGCCGCCTCGAAGTCGGCGACGATGCCGGCATGGTCGGCGAAATCGACGATCAGCGCCGCGTCGGTGCCTTCGTATCGGACATGCGCCTTTTCGAGCACGGTCATGTTGGCCGGCGCGACGCCCTGGCGGGCGAGCTCGTCCCGGCCGGCCCCGGCCAACCGGTCGAGGGTGGCGCTGAGCTCGCCGACCAGCGCTTGCGTGAGCCGCGCCTCGACCGCCTGTTCGCGCATGGCGCGGATGTCGGCCAGCCCCATGCCATAGGCCGACAACACCCCGGCATAGGGGTGAATGAACACCCGGGTCATGCCCAGCGCGTCGGCCACCGGGCAGGCGTGCTGGCCGCCGGCGCCGCCGAAACAGCAGAGCGTGTAGTCGCTCACGTCGTAGCCGCGGCGGACCGAGATCTCCTTGATGGCGTTGGCCATGTTCTCGACCGCGATCTTGAGGAAACCCTCAGCCACCGCCTCCGGTCCGCGCTCGTCCCCGGTGGCCTCACGGATGCGGCGGGCCAGCGCCGTGAACCGCCGCCGCACCACCTCGGCGTCGAGCGGCTGATCGGCGCCCGGGCCGAACACCTTCGGGAAGAACTCGGGATTGAGCTTGCCCAGCATGACGTTGCAGTCGGTCACGGTGAGCGGCCCGCCGCGCCGGTAGCTGGCCGGGCCCGGGTTGGCGCCGGCGGATTCCGGCCCCACCCGGTAGCGGGCGCCGTCGAAGGCGAGGATCGAGCCGCCGCCCGCCGCCACGGTGTGGATGCGCATCATCGGCGCGCGCATGCGCACGCCGGCGACCGGCGTCTCGAAGGCGCGCTCGTACTCGCCGTGGTAATGGGCGACGTCGGTCGAGGTGCCGCCCATGTCGAAGCTGATGATGCGGTCGAACCCGGCCATGGCCGAGGTGCGCACCGCACCCACGACGCCGCCCGCCGGCCCGGAAAGGATGCTGTCCTTGCCCTGGAACAGCCGCGCGTCGGTGAGGCCGCCGTTGGACTGCATGAACATGAGCCGGGCCTCGCCCAGCTCGGCCGCTACCTGGTCGACGTAGCGGCGCAACAGCGGCGACAGGTAGGCATCCACGACCGTGGTCTCGCCGCGGCTCACCAGCTTCATCAACGGGCTCACCTGGTGGCTCGCCGAGACCTTGGTGAAGCCGATCTCTCGGGCCAGCGCGGCCACCGCCCGCTCGTGGTCGGGGTAGCGGTAGCCGTGCATGAAGACGATGGCCAGCGCCTCGAGGCCGGCGTCGAACGCCGCCTCCAGCGCCTGCCGCGCGCCGGCCAGGTCCAACGCCACCAGCTCCTCGCCCTGGGCCGAGTAGCGGCCATCGACCTCGATAACCCGCTCGTACAAGAGCTTGGGCAGGCGGATGTGGCGCTCGAACAGCTTCGGTCGCGCCTGATAGCCGATGCGCAGCGCATCCCGGAAGCCACGGCTGACCGCCAGCACCGTGCGGTCGCCGGTGCGCTCCAACAGCGCGTTGGTGGCCACGGTGGTGCCCATCTTGACGGCCTCGATCTCCGACGCCGGGATCGCCGCGCCGGCCCCAAGGCGCATCAGGTCGCGGATGCCCTGGAGTGCCGCGTCCGGATAATGCTCCGGGTTGTCCGACAACAGCTTGTGGGTGACCACGCTGCCGTCAGGACGCCGCGCCACCACGTCGGTGAAGGTGCCGCCGCGGTCGATCCAGAACTGCCAGCGCCCGCTGCCCGCCTGGCCGCCGGCAGCGGCGGAGCCATGGCTCTGGGCCGAGGTCATCGCCGGTCCCCGGGGCGATCGGACGTCGGGTCCGCGCCCGGCCCGCGGGCTCGGGGCCGGTCCGGGCCGGTGCCAGGACGGCGATGTCCCGCATCGCCGTTCCGGTGGTTCATGATCGGGAAATCGGGAGGGTTGGCGTCATCGGCGCAACGGCAGCCAAAGGGGTCGGCTCGGCATGGGCGGTAACGGCGAGCGGCGCGCCGGCTATTTCCGGGACCCCGCCGACAACGGCATCGGCGCCTTGGGGGCGGCCTCGTCCTCCGGCAAGGTCCCGGCCGGCTTGCCGGCGCCCAGCGGCTCACCCGTCTCCGCCTCCGGCTCCGCCGCGCCCTTCTTGGCGCGTTTGAAGTTGCCGTCGACGAAGGCGCCGGCCTCGATGGTCAGATTCTCATGCAGGATGTCGCCGGTCACCTTGGCGGACGGCAACAGCACCACATTCCGGGCGTCGATATTGCCGGTGACGGAGCCGCTGATCATTGCCGTGTCGGCGTCGATGCGGCCCGACAGCCGCGCACCGACGCCGACGGTCAGGTGCGGCACTCGGATGTCGCCCTGAAGCTCGCCGTCGATCTGCACCGGGCCGGCGCTGAAGACGTCGCCGTCGATGCGCAGGTCGGCGCTCAACAGCGAGGGGACCGCCGGCTTGCCCGGCCGCCGGACCGGCCCCAAGATGTTGCTTGGCTCGGCCGCTTGCGGCCCCGACTCGGTCTTGCGCGATTTGAATAGCATGGTCTCCACCCCGTTTCCGGTGGCGTCCGGATTCGCATCGCCAAGGAGCCAGGACCCCATCATTACCGAATGCGCGCCAGGTATGCCACGCCTTTGTTGCCTGTGGCGCGGTCGGCGCGGATCCCCGGAGCGCAAGCAACACGGCGCTCCCCGCCGCCTGGCTGGCGCGTCGAGGCGGCCGGGCGTATGGTCGCCCGTGTAGAAGACCGGGCAGGTGTGACCATGGTCCGTCCGATGGCGCCGGCGTCCTCGGCCGCGGCGCGGCGGCGATGATCGAGCGCCCGTCGCTCAACCACGGGCCGCGGCGACCGGACGCGGCGGTCGACATATTGGTGCTGCACTACACCGGCATGGCCAGCCGTGCCGAGGCGCTGGATCGGCTGTGTGATCCGGCGGCCAAGGTCAGCGCCCATTACCTGATCGACGAAGACGGCACCACCTACCGGCTGGTGCCGGAGGCGCGGCGCGCCTGGCATGCCGGCGCCGGCTCCTGGGCCGGCGACCGCGACGTCAACGGCCGCTCGATCGGCATCGAGCTGGTGAACCCGGGCCACGCCCTGGGCTACCGGCGGTTTCCTGAGGCCCAGATCACCGCCCTGATCGCCCTTGCCCGGGGCGTCCTCGAGCGCCATCCAATACCGCCCGGCCGGGTGCTGGGCCATTCCGACGTGGCGCCCGGGCGCCGGCTCGACCCGGGCGAGCTGTTCCCGTGGGCGGCGCTGGCCGGCGCCAGCGTCGGCCTCTGGCCCGAGCCGGACCCGCATGCGAACCCCGACCTCGAGCCGGCGTCGGTGAAGCGTCGGCTGGCCCAATTCGGCTATGCGCCGGGCCACAGCCGGCAGGCCACGGTCAAGGTTATCGAGGCATTCCAGCGCCACTTTCGCCCGCGCCGAATCGACGGCGCAATCGACCGCGACACCGTGGCCCGGCTCGACGCCCTGCTGGCGCTGGTTGACCGCGGGGACGCGCTGGCCTAACTAATGGGTTGCGCCAGACGGTCGGATGGCCGCCTCCCGCCTCGGCGGGGGGAGGAAAGTCCGGGCTCCATGGAAACACGGTGCCGGGTAACACCCGGCGGGGGCGACCCCAGGGAAAGTGCCACAGAAAGCAAACCGCCGGTCCGCCCCGGAGAGCCGTCTCCGGCGGCCGGCCGGTAAGGGTGAAAGGGTGCGGTAAGAGCGCACCGCGGTCCCGGTGACGGGGCCGG
>JBHICX010000056.1:0-10252 GCA_046759805.1 Kiloniellales bacterium
GAAGCCGCCGCAGGCGGTGGCCAATTGGGCCATCATTGACAAGGACGTCTGCCCGAGCTCCAAAGGCCACCATGAGATCGATGGCGCACACCGCGACGTTCAAGGCCCCGAGGCAGACCGCGCTCAAAACATGACTACAATCTTGGAGAAGGGCTGAGACTGGGCAGTGGGCTCATTCGCGTCGAAAGAGACGACAGCCCGATTGCGCCACCATCTAGCCGACTATGGTCTCGAGATGCAGCTCGGCCGCTGGCCGCAATGCGCGGTCCGGTGCTGAAGAATCGAGCAGCGCTGCAGGGATGGCCGCGTTAATGCTCCTGGTACTCGATCCAGGGGATGCGGCCGAAGGCGACGCCTTCGTCCTTGAGCTCCCGCGCCTCGTCGTCGGTGGCCGCGCCGTAAATGTCGCGCTTCTCGATCTCGCCATAGTGGATCTTGCGCGCCTCCTCGGCGAACCGGTTGCCGACATGCTCGCAGTTCTGCTCGACATAGCGGCGCAGCCGCAGCAGCCCGCGCCTGAGCTCCACCGCCGGGTGCGGCTGCGGCGGCTGGCGCGAGGCGGAGATCTGCGGCGCCATCGGCGCCTTGGCGGTGGCCGTGTCGCCGCACACCGGGCATGCGATCTCGCCGGCGGCGGCCTGGGCGTCGTAGCCGTCGGCGTCGCGGAACCAGCCCTCGAACCGGTGGTCCTTGCCGCATCTGAGGCGATACAGAATCATGCCCTTATCCTACACCCTTGTGCTCCCTGGTAAATAGGCGATCTGCTATGTCCTGCAAGGTGTTAAAGGGGCGCTAACAGGTGACGGCACGGCCCCGCGACGTGGACCGCGCCGCCCGACACCATGGACCGACGGCGCCGTCGCCCTGGGTGCGGCGCTTCGCCGGGCTGGTGCCGGCCGGCGGCACGGTGCTCGACCTGGCCTGCGGCGACGGCCGCCACAGCCGGTTGTTCGCCGAACGCGGCCATCCGGTGGTGGCGGTCGATATCGACCTGACGGCGTTGGGTGATCTGGCCCGCAACCCGCGCATCGAGGCGATCGAGGCCGATCTGGAAGCCGGCCCGTGGCCGCTCGGCGACCGGCGGTTTGCCGGAATCGTGGTGACCAACTATCTGTGGCGTCCGCTCATGCCGCGTCTCGCCGCCGCGGTCGATGAAGGCGGGGCGCTCATCTACGAGAGCTTCGCCATGGGCAATGAACGCTACGGCCGGCCGCGCAACCCGGACCACCTGTTGCGGCCGGGCGAGCTATTGCAGGCGTTCCGGGACGGGTTTCGCCTGGTCGCCTATGAGCACGGCCTCGTCGACGACCCGCGCCCGGCGGTGGTGCAGCGTATCGCCACGGTCAAGTCGGCCGACAGCGGGGCCCATTAGAGGCTGATCCATTCAGGCGGAACCGGCCCACTCCCCCGCCCGGCCACCCACAGCGTACGATTCCGCCTGCTGGCCGGGCGGGGAAGTGGGCCGGAGCGATTCCAAATGCGTGGAAACCGCGCTAGCGGGGCGGGCGGCGGCCCTATCACACCGGCGAGCCGATGAATCGACACGTCCGACCCGGTGGAAGGGGGGCCAGTTACCCCATCCCGGTGGTCATTTGAAAAGGTGGTGACGCGCTTGGCCTGCGAACGCATGCGTCACTACAGGCGCTCGCCCGATCCCGCCTCATTCCGGCGGCACGGCACCGGTGCGTTCGGTGATCAGGCCGTAATGCTCGATCCGCCGATGGGCGGCGAAGTCGAAGATGGTCCGCTTGCCGAAGCTGCAGTCGTCGAGGTCGCAGTCGGCGACGATCAGTTCGTCCCCCAGCGTGTGGGCCTGGGCGACGATCTCGCCCGAGGGGGCGATGATGACGCTGCCGCCCATCAGGTCGTGGCCGTCCTCGTTTCCGGCCTTGGCCACACCGATGACCCAGGTGCTGTTCTGATAGGCGCCCGACTGCATGGTGACGTGGTTGTGGAACATGCGCAGATGCGGCGCTTCGTCCGACAGCGCGTTCATCGTCGGCGTGTTGTAGCCGAGCAGGATCATCTCCACCCCTTGCAGCCCCATGACCCGATAGGTCTCGGGCCAGCGCCGGTCGTTGCAGATGCATAAGCCCAGATTGCCGCCCATGACGCGCCACACCGGGAAGCCCAGATCGCCGACCTCGAAATAGCGCTTCTCCAGGTGCTGGTACGTGCGCTCGGGGTCGAACTCGGCGTGGCCCGGCAGGTGTACCTTGCGGTACTTGCCGACGATTTGGCCCGATTTGTCGACCAGGATGGCGGTGTTGTAGCGGTGCACCCGGCCGTCTTCCTCGGTGAGCTCCGCATAGCCGAGGTGGAAGCCGAGGCCCAGCTCCACCGCCGCGGTGAACAGCGGCTGGGTTTCGTTGCCGGGCATCGCGCTCTCGAACCACTGGTCCACCTCCGCCTGGTCCTCCATGTACCAGCGCGGAAAGAACGTGGTCAGCGCCAGCTCCGGGAACACCACCAGGTCGCAGCCCTTGTCGTGCGCCCGGTGCATCAATGCCAGCAGCCGCTCGACCACGGCCCGGCGCGGCTCGGCCCGCTGGATCGGTCCGAGCTGCGCGGCGCCGACGGTAATCACTCTCGACATGTTGCCCTCTTGCTCGGTGAGGTCATGCTATCGGCCATTATGGCCGACTCCTGGCCGTCCCGCTCCCCTGCCCGGCCACCGGCCCGGCGAATTGGCCGGTCGCCGGGTCGAAGCCGGAGACGAAGGCGCCGCGCGGCCTGGCGGCGTCGGGCAGATCGCAGGCGAGGAACCGGCCGCGGCCCGGCTCGCCCCTGGGCGCCTTGCCGTCCCACACCACCTCGCCGCGGGAGAGCGTTATCACCGGCCAACCGGTGACCCGACGCCCCTCGTAGGGCGTGTAGTCCATGTTGTCGTGCAGCATGTCGGCGCCGATCACGACCTCCAGCTCCGGGTCCCAGATGGCGATGTCGGCGTCGGCGCCCACGGCGATGGTGCCCTTCCGCGGGTAGAGACCGTAGATGCGCGCCGGGTTGGTGGCGGTAAGCGCCACGAAATGGTTCAGGCTGATGCGGCCGCCGCCCACCCCTTCCGAGAACAGCATGGGCAGGCGGATCTCGAGCCCCGGCACCCCGTTCGGAATCCGCTTGAACGGCACCTTTTCCCCGCCGAGCTTCTTGCCCCTGGGATCGTCGAAGCGGTAGGCGGCGTGGTCGGAGGAAAATACGCTCAACACCCCGCTCGTGATTCCGCGCCAGACGAACTCCTGGTTGGCCGCGTCGCGCGGCGGCGGGCTGCACACGTACTTGGCCCCCTCGAAGCCGGGCCGGTCCATGTCGTCGGCGCTGAGGAATAGGTATTGCGGACAGGTCTCGCCATAGATGCGCAGGCCCCGGCGCTGGGCTTCGGCGATCTCGTCGATCGCCTCGCGGCCGGAGACGTGGACGATCAGTAAAGGCACGTCGACGATCTCGGAAAGCGTGATGGCGCGATGGGTGGCCTCGCGCTCGGCCGGTGCGGCATGGGCCACGGCGTGGAACTTCGGCGCCGTGTGGCCGGCGGCGAGGAGGCGCTCGGTAAGCCAGGCGATGACTTCGTGGTTCTCGGCGTGGACCATGACCATGGCCCCCTCGCGCCGGGCCGCCGCCAGCACCCCGAGCATCTCTGCGTCGTCGAGCCTGAGGGCGTCGTAGGTCATGTACACCTTGAACGAGGTCAGGCCCTCCCGGATCAGCGCCGGCAGGTCCTGGCCCAGGAGCTGGTCCGAGGGGTCGGAGATGATCAGGTGGAAGGCGTAGTCGATCACCGACTGGCCCTCGGCGCGGGCGTGATAGGCATCGACCACTTGGCGCAGCGACTGGCCCTTGTACTGGGCCGCGAACGGGATGATGGTGGTGGTGCCGCCGCAGGCCGCCGAGATGCTGCCGGAGCGGAAGTCGTCGGCGGTCTCGACACCGAGCGAGCCTTTCTGAGCGATGTGGCAGTGGCTATCGACGCCGCCGGGGAGCACCAGATTGCCGGCCGCATCGATCACCCGGCCGCCGCCGTCAAGCGACGTGCCAAGCGCCGCCACCTTGCCGTCCCGCACGCCTACATCGCAGCGCACGCTGTCCGCCGCCGTGGCCACGGTGCCGTTCCGAATGACCAGATCGAATTCCGCCATCGTCGCCCCGGTCCCCCTGCCTCGCGCGCTTCGCCGCGTCCGCTAGACTATGGGCAACAGGGCCGGGTCACAAGCCGCCGGCGGGCGGATCGTCCATTCCCAGGGACCGTGGCGAGACTAACATGGGGGCGGTGAGACCCAGAGTGGAGGGCGCCATGACCGAGATGCTCAGGACGATCAGCCCGGTGGACGGCAGCGTTTACGTCGAGCGGCCGCTCGCCACCAAGCCGGAAATCGACGCCGCGCTCGACCGCGCGCGCACGGCGCAAGCCGAGTGGAAGCGCATTCCCGTGGACGAGCGTGGCCAAATCCTGAGCCACGCGGTCGACGCCTTCGTCGCCAGGAAGCCGGACATCGCGGCCGAGATCAGCTGGCAGATGGGCCGCCCCATCGTCCAGGCGCCGGGCGAGGTCGGCGGCTTCGAGGAGCGGGCGCGATACATGATCGAGGCGGCGGCGACGGTGCTCGCCGACATCGACGTGGGGCCGAAAGAGGGATTTCACCGCTTCATCCGCCGCCAGCCCTTGGGCGTAGTGTTGGTCGTGGCGCCGTGGAACTACCCCTACCTGACCGCGGTGAACGCGGTGGTGCCGGCGCTCATGGCGGGAAACGCGGTGGTCCTCAAGCATTCGGCGCAGACACCCTTATGCGCCGAGCGCCTGGCCGCGGCGTTCGCCGCCGCCGACCTGCCCCATGGCGTGTTCCAGTATCTGCACATGGGCCATGCGGCGGTGGACGCCGTGGTTCGCGACCGGCGCGTCGATTTCGTCTCGTTCACCGGGTCGGTGCCGGGCGGACACGCCATTCAGCGCGCCGCCGGCGAGCGGTTCATCACCACTAACCTGGAGCTCGGCGGCAAGGACCCGGCCTATGTGCGCCCCGACGCCGACCTCGAGCACGCCGTCGAGACGCTGGTGGACGGGGCCTTCTTCAACGCCGGCCAATCGTGCTGCGCCATCGAGCGCATCTACGTGCACGCCGACCTCTACGACCGCTTCGTCGAGGGCTTCGTCGACCTCACCTACCGGCTCCGGCTCGGCGATCCGCTCGACCCCGATACCACGCTGGGCCCGATGGTGCGCACCAGCGCCGCCACCGCGGTGCGCTGGCAGATCCACGACGCGGTGGCCAAGGGCGGACGCACGCTGATCGACACCGGCCGCTTCCCCGCCGACCGGGAGGCGACGCCCTATGCCGCGCCACAGGTGGTGGTCGACGTCGACCACTCGATGCTTTTGATGACCGAGGAGACCTTCGGCCCGGCCATCGGCATCATGAAGGTGGGCTCCGACGACGAGGCGGTCACCCTGATGAACGACAGCGCCTACGGCCTCACCGCCGCGGTGTTCACCACCGACGAGGCCGCGGCGATCACGATCGGCGACCGGGTGGACACCGGCACCTGGTTCATGAACCGCTGTGACTACCTCGACCCAGCGCTGGCCTGGGTCGGGACCAAGGACTCCGGCCGCGGCTGCTCCCTCTCGGCGCTGGGCTACCAGTCGCTCACCCGCCCCAAGTCGTTTCACCTGCGCCGCATCAAATGACACAAATCCCGTACCCGGCGCCGATCGGACGCCGGCGCCCGAAAAGGCTTAAAGCGGGTCCTGGCCGCTTCGCCGAGACCGCGCGGACTACGTCACCGACGGCCGGTTGTTCGAAGGAAAGAGAAACCCGGCCAAGACGTTCTCTGGGCGAAGTTCATGACCTCAGCGTCGCGTCGCTAGGCCTTTTCCGAGGATAGACGCCGCCTTGCGGTTATGATATCATGATATCAATAAGGAGATATCGATGGCGCAACTTGTGGTCCGCAATCTGGACAATGACGTGAAATCAAAGCTGCAGCGCCGGGCCCGCCGCCACGGCCGCAGCGTGGAGGCGGAGGTCCGCGACATTCTCGCCAATGCGGTCGAGAGGGAGGATCGGGCGGCTCGGTCGCTCGGCTCTCGGCTGGCGGCCCGTTTCAGCCGCGTTGGCCTCACGCAGGAGATTCCCGAACTGCGCGGTCAGCCGGCGCGCCCGGCGGACCTTAGGTCGTGATCCTCCTTGATACCAACGTGATCTCCGCCCTGATGCAGCGCCAACCTGACCCGGTGGTTGTCGGATGGCTAGATGGCTTGCCGGTGGACTCGGTCTGGTTGACGTCCGTCAGCGTTTTCGAAGTCCGCTTCGGAATCGAGCTTCTGACGGCGGGCCGTCGGCGCCAGCAACTGGAAGAGGCCTTCGCCAAAGCCCTCGAAGAGGACTTCGAAGGCCGCGTGTTGCCCTTCGATCAGACTGCGGCCCAGGCGGCCGCCGAGATTGCGGCCGTTCAGCGTCGTGCCGGTCGGGCGATCGAATTCCGCGATGTGCAGATCGCGGGGATCACCCTAGCCCGCAAGGCGCTACTCGCGACGCGGAACATCAAGCATTTTGAAGGATTCGGCCTAACCCTGGTCGATCCCTGGTCCGCTTGACGCCCCCTTGCGGCGGCGTCCGTCCGGCGGCGACGGAATGCAGATTTGGTGTGACATGCCGCCAGGCGATTGGGTAGCATCCGGGGTGCACGGGTGACGCCGTACCGAAGAGCGGGGCAAGGGGCTGGTAGCCGCGTCGTGCTGGCTCACTCCGGTGATAGGTGACGCGCCCTAGCGGTGGGATTCGTGCACTTTTTTGCACTGAATTCGCCAATGCGCGGGAGAAAGTGTGCCGGCGTTTTCGCAGGTCCGACCGGGGCTTGCGGGCCGCGTTGGGATTGCTTCGCCCCTCGGTGATGGATCGAGACGGGGCAGGTTGTTCACCGACCTGACCGTCCACGAGGACGTCAGCGGCACCTATCGACGCCGGGAACCCTGGAGACGGAATTCGGGTCGGTACCTCAGTCCCAAACGCGACGCACGCCGTAAGTGTCGAAAGCGGTGTCGATGCTGACCAGCGGCAAGCCTTCGGCGTGACATTGGGCGATGAGCATGCGGTCGAATGGATCGCGGAGCGGCCCCGCTAGGCCCCCCGCCATCTGGGCGTGACGGATCGTGATATGGAGTGCGAGGAAACCCTGGGAGGCCAGCGCACCGCCGATGTCGGCAGCGACCGCCGCCGCACCGTCGAGCTTGCCGAGCCGGAACTTGGTGGCGATCTCCCAAGCGGCGGCGGCGCTCACGAAAATGGCATTGTCTTCGTCGGCGATAAGCCGCCGCACGGCCGGTTCAAGGCGCCGGTCGCCGTCGAGCCACCACAGGAATGCATGGGTGTCGAGAAGAAGCCTCACGGGCACCTTACAGCATCATCCGTTCGCTCGGTTCCGGCCCCCGCGAGTGGATTCGGCGCTAGCGCTCCCAGACGCCGAGCTCCTCCTCCGGCAAGGGCTCGAAGAATTTCTCGTCGACTCGCGCCTTGCCGCGCATGGCACCGAACTTCCTGCCGGCCCGCACTTCGACCGGCAATAGCCGCACTACCGGAACCTTTCCTTTGGCGATGACAATCTCCTCGCCCGCGCGTGCTCGCTCGATGAGCTTGGAGAGCGACGTCTTCGCTTGATGCACGGTGACGGTTGCCAATGTAAATTCCTTTCTTAGCTAACTCAGCTTAGCTAACCTTTGGATATCCGTCAACGGGGCACCCTCCAGGCGCCGGGGCCGCGGTTCGATCGAAGCAGGCCCGGGAGGCGCCAGGAATATCTTGACGGAAAGACGGCGACCGGGGACGCGGGCCGGGGCCCCAAGCGCCGCCGAATCTCAGGCCCGCAGCCGGTCGAGTTCGGCCCAGTCGAAGGCGACGCCGTGCCCCGGTCGGTCCGGGGCCACCGCCACCCCGTCCGCGATCTCGAGTGGGGTCTCGATTAACCGCTCCAGGCCGAAGCCGTGCACCTCCAAATACGAGCGGTTGGGCACCGCCGCCAGCAGGTGGACGTGCAGGTCGTGCACCCCGTGCGAGGTCACCGGCAGGTTGTTCGCCTGGGCCAGTTGCGCCACCTTCATCCACACGCTGACCCCGCCGCAATTGGCCACGTCCGGCTCCGGGAACGAGACGCCGCCGGCGCCGATCATCTGCTGGAACTCATAGAGCGTGTGCAGGTTCTCGCCGGTGGCGATCGGCAGCGCCCCGTCGCGGGCGATCCGCGCGTGGCCCATAACGTCGTCCGGGATCGTCGGCTCCTCCAGCCAGTAGACGTCGTGGGCGGCGAGCGCGTGCGAGGCGCGGATCGCCTGATCCACGCTCCAGCCCATGTTGGCATCGACCATCAGCGTCCGCTCCGGCCCGATGAGCTCGCGCACGGCGGCGACCCGGGCCACGTCCTCGCTTAGACGCGGTCGCCCCACCTTCATCTTGATGGCGCGGAACCCCAGCGCCAGGTTGTCTTCCGTCTGGCGGAGGAGCCGGTCGAGCGGAAAGTCGAGGTCGATGCCGCCGGCATAGGCCGGAACCCGCGGATCGTGGCCGCCCAACAGCCGCCACAGCGGTGCCCCCTGACGGCGGGCCTTCAAGTCCCACAGGGCGATGTCCACCGCCGATATGGCAAACGACGCCAGCCCGCCGCGGCCGACGAAGTGCAGCCCCCACCACATGCGCTCCCACAGCCGCTCGTGGCGGTCGGCGTCCTCACCCTCTAGCAACGGCCTCAGGTCACGCTCGATCAGCGCCTGGATGGCCGCGCCCCCGGCGCCGACGGTGTAGGTGTAGCCCATGCCCTCGGCGCCGTCGGCGGCGCCGAGCCGCACCGTCACCAGCTCGAAATGGGTGATCTCCCCATGGGTGGAGTCGGACAGGGCGACCGGCAACGGGATCCGATAGTGATCCGCCCGCACCGAGGACAGGGTCATGATCGAGCCTTCGCGGGTGGTGATGCGGCGATGAACGCTGAAGCGCCCGGGATTGTCAATCGGTGCCGCGGCCGGTTGCTTGACGGAGGAAGAGGGATCCATGCCGAACCTTCTCCGCGTGGCGTGGGGCGAGATCAGCTTCTCTGCCTGGTCGCTTGCGCCGCCTCGAGTCGTGTGTCCAAAGTCACCAATTCGGCGCCAAGTGTTTCGGCAAGCCACAGGTAGCTTGCATCGTACACGGTAAGCACCGCCTTCTCGGCCAGCAGCAGCGCCTCGGCGTGGTCGATTTCGACCTCAACGATCTCCATACGCTCGAGAAGGCCGAAGGCGTTCACCAGGCCATCGCGCAGGTCGGGGTGATGGCGGATCTTGGTCAGACAAACGTTGGCCACCTCGAACGGCAACAGCGATGGCGCTACCAGCGATGTGCCTTCGAGCCGCGCGGCGATCCGTTCGCCGTCCGGTTCGCCAAAAAGCAATGCGCCCAGCGCCGAGGCGTCGACGACTTTAACGGAAACGGCCATCGCGATCCTTGCGGATCATCGAAGCGGATTCACGGGGCGTTCGGACGCCGAGTCGGGCGACCTCCGCCAGCACATCGCGACAGCTCATGGCGTGGGGCGATCGCACCGCTTCCTCGAGGATGGCCAACAGTTCCCCCTGCAGGGAACGGTGGTGCTTCTCAGCCCGCCGCTTGAGCCGCCGCACGATGTCGTCGGGGGCATTCTTGATTGACAGGTTTACGGGCATGAAATGGCTCCAAAATAGCTCCAATTTGGAGCCATGCTATGCTGGAAAGAGCTCGATGGCAATGACCCCTACGAACCCTTTCGAAAGGCTGCCCCGCAACGCTTTTACGTTGGCGCAAATCCTGCGAAGCGCGTCCGCGCGAAGCAGGGTGGCGGAGGGAGTGGGACCGGTATCGAACCGTCTCCGCCGGCGGCGATAGCCGGTCGGAGAGAACTTCGATCGCCCTCCGGAAGGCAGGGAACGTCGAGCCGTGGAACCTGGCACGCGCTTGCGCTCAGGAGGGCGTAGCAGACGCCCACGTCCGCCGGCTCCCGCCGCCTGGTTCCAGCATTGGCAGGGACTGCGGTGCTTGTCGACGGCGATCCCGGGTCTATAATCTCAAGCTGAATGGAGCGCAGTGAGCCGATTGCCCACTGTGCTGCGACGCCGGAGGGGCGGCGGCGAAAACTAGTTCAGAGGCACGGGGTCCGGCGGTCCGGTCTAAGCGGTTCAAACAGATATTTAGCCGCGAGACCATTCAGGGGGTTGGGCCCCTTAGCCGCCGGTCCATCCGCCTCCGGGCGGGTG
>JBHICX010000057.1:0-10248 GCA_046759805.1 Kiloniellales bacterium
CCACCGGCGAGGTCGAGCTGCGCATCGAGGCGATGCAGGTGCTGTCGGTGGCCGAACAGCTGCCGCTGCAGGTTGCCGGCGAGGAGGAGTCCGGCGAGGAGACGCGGCTGCGCTACCGCTTCCTCGACCTGCGCCGCCGTAAGATGCACCGCAACGTCATGCTGCGTTCGAACGTGATCGCCAGCATCCGCCGGCGGATGATCAAGCAGGGCTTCACCGAGTTCCAGACCCCGATCCTGACCGCCGCTTCGCCCGAGGGCGCCCGCGACTATCTGGTGCCGAGCCGGCATCATCCGGGCCGCTTCTATGCCCTGCCCCAGGCGCCGCAACTGTTCAAGCAGTTGCTGATGGTGGCCGGCTTCGACCGCTACTTTCAGATCGCGCCCTGCTTCCGCGACGAGGACGCGCGCGCCGACCGGTCGCCCGGCGAGTTCTATCAGCTTGACTTCGAGATGTCGTTCGTGACCCAGGAGGACGTGTTCGCCGCCCTGGAGCCGGTGCTGGCCGGGGTGTTCGAGGAGTTCGGCGGAGGCCGGCCAGTGAGCCCGCCGCCATTTCCGCGCATCCCGTTCGATGAGGCGATGCTGAATTACGGCACCGACAAGCCGGATCTGCGCAACCCCCTGCGGATCTCGGACGTGACCGAGGCGTTCCGGGGCTCGGGCTTCGGAATCTTCGCCCGCGCCATCGAGGCCGGCTCGGTCGTGCGGGCGATACCCGGGCCCGCAGCCGCCGCTAGGCCGCGCGGCTTCTTCGACCGGCTCAACAATTGGGCGCGCGAGGAGGGCGCCGGCGGTCTGGCCTACGTCGTCCTGGCCGACGACGGGCCGAAGGGACCGATCGCGAAGCTCTTGGATGCGGACCGTGTCGCCGCCATCCGGGCGTCTGCCCAGGTCGGCGAGGGCGACGCGGTGTTCTTCGTCTGCGCCGCCAAGGCCGAGGCCGAGGCGTTCGCCGCCCGGGCCCGCCGGCGGCTATGCGACGAGCTCGGCCTTCTGGATGCGGCGCGCTTCGAGTTTTGTTGGGTCGTCGACTACCCGATGTACGAGCTCGATCCCGACACCGGTGAGATCGAGTTCAGCCATAATCCCTTCTCGATGCCGCAGGGCGGGCTCGAGGCGCTGGAGAACCAGCCCCCGCTGGCGATAAAAGCGTTTCAGTACGACATCGTGTGCAACGGCGTCGAGCTGTCGAGCGGGGCCATTCGAAACCACCGGCCGGAGATCATGTACAAGGCCTTCGAGATTGCCGGGTACGGCCGCGACCAGGTGGAAGCAAGGTTCGGCGGCTTGTTGAGCGCCCTGAAATACGGGGCGCCGCCACACGGCGGGTCGGCGCCCGGCATCGACCGCATGGTGATGCTGCTCGCCGACGAGCCGAACATTCGCGAGGTGGTGGCCTTTCCGATGAACCAGCGGGCGGAGGACCTGCTGATGCGGGCGCCGGCCCCGGTGTCGCCGGAACGGCAAAGGGAATTGCACATACGTGTCCAGCTTCCGCCAACCAAGAAAGCCGCGGAAAGCCAGTAGATCAAGATCAGGCCGAAGGGTTCTCTCGCCCCAGACTATGTAATGGTTTCACGATGTACCAGGGGGACGGCTTGTTGCCGGTCCTGCCGAAGTACTCGTTGCCGCAATTCTGTGGAACCTGAGCCGCAACGCGGCATCGGCGACGCTCGCCATGCCGAATCGGATGCCGGCAACGGCATCCACAGGGTTATCCCGGCCGGGTGATTCCTCCCGATAGTTCCTACAAGTTGCGACAGACTGGCAATGTCATACCACATATTGGGATAAGTCGAATTATTCCGGATATTTGGATCAGGCCTTGCGCATCGATTCAAGGTTGGTTAAGAATGTCGTCAATAAATAAAGGAGGCTGCCAATGAGATACGTTGGTCTAGCCCTCATGTGCCTTATCCTAGCCGGGTGCGCCGTCCCCTTACCGCTGTCCGTCGCCTCATTCATGATGGGGACCGGCAGCATGATCAGCACCGGCAAGTCGGTTCCCGACCACTTCCTGTCCTTCACGATGGAGCAAGACTGTGCCATGTGGCACGTCGTCAAGGGCGAGCGGCTGTGCCGGCAGTTGCCGGCGGAGGAGGTCATCGCAATTCGCGAACAGAAGCGGCGCAAGCACAGAGGCCTATACGCGAGACGTGACGAACACGAACCCCATGAAGGGGTGAAAATGGCCTGGATGCCGGAACCGAAGGGCGACCGGCGATATGGTGGCGCCAGCCAGATGGCTTCGCCCAGCCGTTGGCTCGGCGACCAGCCGCCGACCATCCCCGCCGGCGGCGCTGCCGCGACTCGCAGCGGCATGCCGACGCTGCAGCTGGCGGCCCGATCCGGCGCCGACGCGGGCGTACCGATGTACATGTTGCCGCCGGCAATTACGCCGCCGTCCCCGGTGATCATCGCCGAGGCGGTGGAGGCTCGAAAGGGCGAGCCCGTACAGCAGACCGCGGCCCGGTCGTCGGGTGACGACGGGCTGCCCCAAATCCCCGTGGTGCCGAAGAAGTCCTCGACCGCGCCCCCCAGCGTATCCGCCGCCGAGCCGGCGTCGGCGGGCGCCGCTGCGCCCGCTCGCGCATCGGGGCTCAAGGAAATCTCCTCGATGATCGCTGAGACCGCAAGCGTCGACGAAGCCGCGCTTGCCGGTGTCGAGATCGACCTGCCGCTCGACCAGAGGAAGGTCGACCTGTCCGGCAGGGCCAACCTGTTGACCACCGATGACGCGGAGATCGCGCGGCGTCTGGCCGACATCGAGCGGATGGCCGGCGGCCAGCCGGCAGCGACGGCCCCGACCGTTGGGGCGCCGCCACCGCCGGGCCTACCGTTGCCCGCGGCCGTGGCCGGAACATCGACACCCCAGGTGCCGGTGCAAACCGACACCTCGCCGGCGGTCGACCAGGCGCTCAACGAGATCATCGGCCAGGGCGCGCCCGAGGCCGGAGTGGCCGCGGTGCCGGCGTCGGTGGGCCAAACCGCCCGGTCCGGTACCGCCGCATCGCAGCAAGGCGGCGAAAGCGGCATCGACAAGGTCAAATCGCTGTTCGCGCCGAAACGGCAGACCGTCTTCGGGAAGACCCTGGTGGCCGAGGATGGGCTGCCGAGGGTGCCCCCGCTGGCGGCACGGGCGGAGGCGGGCGATGATAGCGACCCGGTGGTGCTGCCGCCGGACCTGGCGATGATGGCGCCGGCGCTGGGCGGCGCGGCAGTGGCCCTGCCGGCACCCGATCCAAATAGTCCAAGCTCCGCTTACGCGGCACCGGTTCCCTCCCTCCCGGCACCGCAGCCGGTCTTGGGCGACGACCCGAACGAGAGCCTGCCACCGGTGACGGCGTTGACAGCGCCGACTTGGCAGCCGATCGCCGATCAGCGGGGTGAGCCGGCAGCCGCCATCGAGACGCCGGTTCCATCCGGCCGCTACCTGATCCTCGGCAGCTTCCTCAAGAAGGCCAATGCGGACCGCTTGGCGGCGCAACAGCAAGGTGTCGCCGCGGCCGTCGTGCCGGCCAGGATCAAGGGCAAGACCTGGTATCGCGTCGCGGTCCCGGAAGGCCGCGGCGTTCGCCGCCGTGTGGCGGCCGCAGGCATCACCGACTACTGGGTCCTCAAGATGTAGCGGCCGCGGGACCGTCGCCGCACCGATCGCGGCGCCGCTTGCCCGGACGGGCACGGCGCCGCTTTTCATGAGCTCGCGGCGTCAATCCTTGACGATGGTCCAGATCTTCGCGTGGTCTTCGGCGCACGACGGCCGGATGACACGGATTCGCTCGACCACGCCGTCCTGGCTTGGTTCGCGCTCGACGGCGAGCAGCGTACGGACCTTGTGCTGGCATAGCTCGGCGGTATGGGCGGCCTCCTCGCGCGCCACCCGCATGGCCTCCAGGATGTCCGGGGCGCCGTGACGTTCGACGAACAGGGCTGCCAGCCGCCGAACCACGACCTCGTACTCGGCCTCATCGATGTCACGGACTTCCACCAGGGTGGATCGACCGAGGCTGTCGAGCCCCAGCCAGCCGCTGCCGAACGCCTGGCGCGCCTTGCCGGTGAGCGCGGCGATGTCGAGGCCCACGAAGTCGAAGGTACCGGGCACCGCCCATTCGCCCGGTTCGGCCGCGCGCTCGAAAACGTGGAGGTCCGAGCTGTCGAGGCGGATGGTCTTCGGGAACTTCATCGGCCCCCGCATCGGCCGGCCCCGGGGCCGGGTCGAGCCTGTGCTGGACGTCGAGGAATCACAAGGAACTATACGGCGGCGCGGCTCGCCCCTTGGGTCTTCTTCTCGTAAAGCGCCTTGTCGGCTCGGTGCAACAGCTCGTCGACGTTGGCGCGGGAGTCGAAGGGGGCGAGACCGACACTGGCGCGCAGTTGAATCTGCGCGCGCTTCCAGGGCACTGTCGCGCTATTGATCAGTTGCTCAATGGCCGCGGCGCGGTTGCGTCCCTGTTTCACCGTGGTGTTGGTCAGCACCACCACGAACTCGTCGCCGCCCAGACGCGCGACGTAGTCGGTTCGGCGCACGCTGGCGGACAACAGACCGGCGGTGAAATGCAACACGCGATCGCCGGCGAGATGGCCGAGGCTATCATTGATTCCCTTCAACCCATCGAAATCGACCAGCAACAGAACGCCCCGCTCACCGTAGCGGTCGGCCCGTGCCAGGGTGCGGGCGAACTCATCGTAGAAGCCTCGCCGATTCAACAAGCGGGTCAGTTCGTCGGTCGCGGAAAGTGATTCGAGATAGGCGATGCGGGCTTGTTGCTTCGCCAACTGCCGTTGCGTCTGGGCGGCCTCGGCAAGCGCCTCTTCCAGAAGCCGCCGCTGTTGCGTATCGGCATCGCCGGCGGCCTCGATCGCCTGCCTTAGGCGCTCCACTAGTTGATCCATCTGCGGCGCCACCGGCGGCCCGTCCACTTTGTCGGTTGCATCGGAGCGACTCATGGATGGCTCGCCTCGCGACTCATGACAACGGTGCACCGCATTAGACGTGCATAATAGGCAAGCGGTGCGCCGAAGCAACAACCCCTGCGGTCAAGGACTCGAAAACCCACACCGGGAGGTGGCTCACCTCCCGTGGTCGGCGCGTCCTACCGATGCGCCTGCCTGGTGGCGACAGTTGTCCGCCAGACCGGGGCCGGCGGGGGGGTCGATGCTACCTTGGCCGAGCGAAGCGTGCCATAATCCACCACCCGTATCTGCCGACACCACAACACCCGAAGGAGGACTCCCCGCGTCATGCATTTGCGCCCGGCCCCGGCAACGCTGTTCTTCGTCCTGCTGACCGCAGCGCCGACCGGGAGCGCCCTGGCCGCACCCAAGGTCGAGGTCGTACCCCACCGCGCCCTGTATGAGATGTCCCTGGTTTCGGCCAGTCGGCGCAGCGGAATTATCGGGGTGAGCGGCGGTCTTGCCTTCGAATGGGCAGAAACCTGTGATGGCTGGACCGTGGAGCAACGCTACAAGCTGCATCTCCTCTATTCCGGGGGGTCCGAAATGGAGGTTCGGACTAGCTATGCGAGTTGGGAGTCCAAGGACGGCCTGGGCTACAGGTTCAACCTGCGCAACCAGCGCGGCGGCGTCACCGACGAGGAGTATCGCGGCAGCGCCACCTTGGAAGCCAAGGGTGAGGCCGGTAGCGCCCGTTACACCAAACCCGAGGACCGCACCGAGCCGCTGCCCGCCGGCACCGTGTTCCCGACCGAACACACGGAGCTCTTGATCGAACGGGCGCGCGCTGGTCAGCGGATGTTCTTGCGCCCGGTGTTCGACGGCACCACCGAACACGGTACCATGCTGATCAACGCCTTCATCGGCGAGCCGCTCGAGGTCGCCGACCTGCCCGAGGAACCGTTGACCAATGTGAAGGGCTGGCGCATGCGACTGGCCTTCTTTCCGCTCGACACCGGATCCGAATCGCCGGAGTACGAGGTCGGCCTCGAGCTGCAAGAGAACGGCATCGCCCGCTCGGTCGTGCTCGATTACGGGGACTTCACCATCCGCGGCGTGCTGGCGGGCCTGGAGCGCCTGCCCAGGCCCGGCTGTTGACGCCGGTAGCGACGCACGAGCAACACCGGCGTGGGCGCGACCATAAAAGCCGTCACGTTCGACCTTTGGGACACCATCATCCATGACGACTCCGACGAGTCCAAGCGGGCGGCGCTGGGCCTGCGGTCGAAGAAGGACGAGCGGCGTCATCTGGTCTGGGAAGCCTTGAGAAGGGTGTCACCGATCGACCGGGCCAGCGTCGAGCGGGCCTGTGACGCGGCAGATGCCGCCTTCGACACGGCCTGGCATGACCAGGCGATCACCTACCCGGTCGGCGAGCGCATCCGCCAGGCCCTGCAATTCCTGGGACGCAGCCTTCCGCCGTATGAACTCGCAGCCATCGTGCGGGCGTATGAGGAAATGGAGATCACCATCCAGCCGGACCCGGTCTCGGGCGTCGCCGATGCGCTTGCCCAGCTGTCCCGGCGCTACCGGTTGTGCGTCGTATCGGACACCTACGTCTCGCCCGGCCGTTGCCTGAGGCGGTTGCTCGAGGCCCATGACCTGACCCGGTATTTCTCCGGCTTCGCGTTTTCGGACGAGGTCGGGCGCTCGAAGCTGCATCGCGCGATGTTCGAGTCGGCGGCGCGCCAGCTCGGCTGCGAGATCACCGAGATGATCCACGTCGGAGACCGCGAGCACAACGATATCAGCGGGGCACGCACATTGGGCATGAAGGCGGTGCTGTTTACCGGTGCTCGTGGGTCCGATCCCTTGGCGACGGCGGCGGACGCGGTCTGCGCCCGCCATGCAGACCTGCCCGCGGTGATCGACCGCCTGGCGGGGCGACCCTGACCGGTCCCCGCCGGCGACGAGGGAGTGCCAAGATGGGCGATCCGGTGCGCTTCCTGGTGGTGGACGGCTACCGGAAGAAGGCGCGCGAGCAGCTGGTCGCGGGCGGCGCCTCGGTGGCCGGGGAGCTTTACGCCAGGATGCTGAAACAGTGCCTGGCGGGCGCCGCGGTGGACATCCTGTATCCCGCCGATCCGGACTCGGCGCTGCCCCGGGGCGCGGCGATATCCCAGTACGACGGCATCGCCTGGACCGGCTCCAGCCTCACGGTCTATCACGACGTGCCGGAGGTGCGCGCGCAAATCGAGTTCTGCCGCGCCGCCTTCCGCGCCCGGGTGCCCAGCTTCGGCAGCTGCTGGGCGACACAGATCGCGGCGGTGGCGGCCGGCGGCCGGTGCGCCGCGCATCCCGGCGGCCGCGAGATGGGGATCGCCCGCAAGATCGCCCTGACCCCGGAGGGGCGCGGCCACCCGCTTTACATCGGCAAGGCCAGCGTGTTCGACGGTTTCATCAGCCATGACGACGAGGTCACCCATCTGCCGCCCGGCGCGCAATTGCTGGCTTCGAACGCCTGGACCCGGGTGCAGGCGCTCAGCGTCGCTTACGAGGGCGGCGCATTCTGGTCGCTCCAGTATCACCCGGAGTACGACCTGCACGAGATGGCGCGGCTGATCTGGTGCCGCCTGGACAGGCTGATCGGGTTCGGCTTGTTCGCCGACCGGGAAGCCGGCGAGCGCTATGTCGGGCTCCTGGAGACCCTGCACCAGGACCCGTCGCGCAAGGACATCGCCTGGATGCTCGGGATCGACTCGGACCTGATGAACGAGGACGTGCGGCGCATCGAGGTGCGCAACTGGATCGAGCGACTGGTACTGCCGAGCCGGCGCCGCTAGAGCATTTTCGGTTTGACCCCAGACCGGTCGCCGCCGCCGGCCTCGGCCAGCAGCGCCAGGGCCTGCGTATGCACCGCCGGATCGCCGGCGGCGACCAGGCGGCTGGCACCCCCCGCCAGGTCGAGGGCGCGGCCCTCCCAGTCGGTGATGACGCCGCCGGCCCCCTCGATGATCGGTACATGCGCCAGGTAGTCATAGGCCGCCATGTCGGCCTCGATCACCAGGTCAACGGCGCCGCTGGCAAGCAGGCCGTAGGCATAGCATTCGGTGCCGTAGCGAATGATTCTGACCGCCTCGCGCACCCGTGCGAAGGGGGCGGCGTCGGGGCCCTGGAACATGTGCGGCGTGGTGGCGCACAGGACCGCGTCGGCCAACGCCGGACAGGGTCGGGTGCGCGCCGCGGCGTCGTTCAGCGTCGTCGCCCGCCCGGCGGCACCCAGCCAGCGTTCGCCGCTGACCGGCTGGTCGAGGACACCCAGTATGGCCCGGCCGCGATGAGTGAGCGCGATCAAGGTCCCGAACACGGGCAAGCCGGCGATGAACGCTTCGGTGCCGTCGATCGGGTCGACGATCCAGACGTACTCGGCGTCCGGTCGGTCACGGCCGTACTCCTCGCCGATGACGCCGTGCTCCGGGCACTCGGCCTCAATAAGGCGGCGGACCTCGGCCTCCGCGGCCCGGTCGACGGCCGTCACCGGGCTCATGTCGGGCTTGTCCTCGACCGTGATGGTGGTGCGGAAGTGGCGCCGCACGATCGCTCCGGCCGCGTCGGCCAACCGATGTGCCAGGTCGACGAAGGGCTGCGGGCAGGTGACGGTCATCGGCGCGCTCGCGAAACCGAAAAGCGAGGGCGCGGCGGCCGTCCCCGGTTCGTCACCTGGGCCGCGGCGGTCAGTTCGGCAACGGCGGCGGCGAAGCGCTGAGCGAGCGCAGCCAGGCGATCAGATTCGCCCGGTCGTCGGTCTTCCTCAGCCCGGGGAAGCTCATCTTGTTGCCGGGGGCGAACCGCTTCGGCTTGTAAATGAACCTGTTCAACTCTTCGTAGCCCCAGATCCCATCGATGCCGCTCAACGCGCTGGAGTACTTGAAGCCGGCCACGCTCGCCACCTCGCGCCCGATCACATTCCACAGGTTGGGTCCGACCTTGTTGGGGCCGCCATCGTCGAAGGTATGGCAGGCGCCGCACTTCTTCGACAGCTGCTGCCCGGCGCCGATATCGGCGGCAGCCAGCAGGGCGGTGATCGGTTCGGGTCCGACCACCTCCTCCGCCGCCGTACGGCTACCCGTCTCCGCCTCGGGTACCGCGACCTTGAAGACGTTCTCCGCCAGATGCTCCGGTTCCACCAGCAGGTCGGCGATGAAGCCGGACAACATGGCGATCAAGCCGGCCATCAGCACGGAGCCTATGATCTTGTTCCACAATAGCGGATCGGCGTTCGCAGACGACAAGACGTTCCCCCTCGCGCGCCCTGCTCGCGCCCGTTGTCGGTCGACCCGGGCGGCGAGATTAACGGGTTAGGCAACGCCTGTCTAATGCGCCGGGGCCGTGCCGCCGGGTTTCTTGACCGGTTGGGCGAAGCCCATTCCGTCGACGGGAATAAACCGGCGACAGGTGCGTCCATGGGTGGGAAGCCGAAAATTCGTAGGACCTCTCACAACGGGAGGAAGACATGATTGGACGCTCGCTTCTCGCCGCCGCCTTGGTGGTGGCCTTTGCCACGCCGGCGCTGGCCTTCAATTGCCCCTTGAACGTCAAGGCCATCGACGCGGGCCTGCCGAAAACCAACTTGAGCGCGGCGCAAAAAGCCGAGGTGCAGAAGTTGCGCGACGAGGGCCTGGCGCAGCACAACGGTGGTAAGCACAAGGAATCGATGGTTACACTGAGCAAGGCGATGCAGATAATCCTCAACAACATGTAGCCCTGCACGAGACGGGCCACGGCGGACCCCCGGCCCCGGCTCGCCGTGCAGCCCCACTTGCGTCATGGCGCCGCGCCGTATCCGATTTCGCGAAGCATTCCGCGCAGGCGATCCACGGTGACCGCATCGGGCCGATACCAAACCGTCACTTGCCGCGCGTTGGCGTCCCCGACTACCTCCTCGACGCCGTCCTCCGTCAGCAGATGGGCCTGGATGGTTTCGACGCAGCCAGGGCAATGGATGCCTGGCACCCGAAATTTGATATCGGTCGCGTCCGGCGACACCGCCGTGGCCGGCAGCGGCTCTACGAACCGGGGTCCTGACGCCCCGGGCCGCAACAGGCGACCACCGAACGAGTTGGCGAGCACGAGGCTGACACTGAGAGCCATGGCGATCATGGCCCAGGACGGGTGCACGAAGCCGGTCGTCGCCAGCGGCACACCGACGCCGTTGAAAAAGAAGGCCAGCCACAGGTTCTGCACGGTCTTGCGATAGCTTGCCTCGCCAATCCTATGCGCGTCGAGAACCGCGCCGACCCTTTGACCGATGATAATGACGTCCGAAGATTCGATGGCGATGTCGGTGCCGGCG
>JBHICX010000058.1:0-10186 GCA_046759805.1 Kiloniellales bacterium
GCCTGTTCTATCCCGGCGAGCCGGATGCGCTCGACCAGGCGGTCGGCGGCTACCTCAAGCGCGCCGCGCCGGTGGCCGAGGGGGCCGAGGCGGCGGTGCCCAAGGCGGTGATCGCACCGCATGCCGGCTACATCTATTCCGGGCCGGTGGCGGCCAACGTGTATGCCCGACTGGCCCCGGCGCGCGAGGCGATCCGACGGGTGGTGCTGCTGGGACCGGCGCACCGGGTGCCGCTCAGCGGCCTCGCGGTCAGCGGCGCCGACGCCTTCCTGACGCCACTCGGCCCGGTGCCGGTGGATCCGGCCGCGGTCGAGGCGGTGCTGGCGCTGCCGCAGGTCGAGATGCTGGACGCCGCGCATGAGGGCGAGCACAGCCTCGAGGTGCACCTGCCCTTCCTGCTGCGGGTGCTGGACCGGTTCGCCATCGTGCCCATCGTCGCCGGCCAGGCGGGGCCCGACCCGGTGGCCGAGGTGCTGGAGCTCTTGTGGGGCGGCGACGAGACCTTGATCTTGATCAGCTCGGATTTGAGCCACTACCATGACTACGACACCGCCCGGCGCCGCGATGCCGAGACCAGCCGGGCCATCGAGGCGCTCAGGCCCGAGGCCATCGGGCCGCACGACGCCTGCGGCTCGATGGCGATCGGCGGGCTGCTGCGGGTCGCCGAGCGGCGTGGCCTTGAGGCACGCACCATCGATCTCCGCAATTCCGGGGACACCGCGGGGCCGCGCGACCGGGTGGTCGGCTATGGCGCGTATCTGTTCCGGTGACCGATGAGGGGCACCAGGCGATGAGCGAAGCGGGGGCCGATCCGGCGCCGGGCGGCGCGGGCCCCAGCGTCGAGGCAGATCTAGCGCTGCTGCGTCGGCACGGGCGGGCGCTGTTTCACGTCGCCGAGTCGTCGATCGAGCACGGGCTCGATTGGGGCCGACCGCTGCCGGTCGATCCGCCGCGCTTCGCGCCGGATCTACAGGCGCACCGAGCCACCTTCGTCACGCTGCGCCGCGACGGGGTCTTGCGCGGCTGCGTCGGCACCACCCAGGCCTGGCGGGCGATGATCGTCGACGTGGCCAACAATGCCTATCGCGCCGCCTTCGATGACAGCCGCTTCCCGCCCCTGGCGGTCGAGGAACGGCGGGATCTGGATATGTCGATCTCGCTCTTGAGCCCGGCCGTGCCGATGCGCTTCCGCCACGAATCCGACTTGCTCGCGCAACTGCGCCCGGGTATCGACGGGCTGATCATCGCCGACGGCGAACGCCGGGCGCTGTTCCTGCCGTCGGTCTGGGAGACGCTTCCCGAGCCGCGGCATTTCCTGGGCCGCCTCAAACGCAAGGCCGGACTGCCGGAGAATCGCCCGGTGCCGGGCCTCGAGGCGTCACGATTCGTCGCCGCCTCGATTGACCGCGGCGAGGTGTTGGGCGGCACCTGAACCACCGCCGATCGGCCGCTCCTCGACACCGCGGCCGGGCCGCCCTAGGAGCCGCCGCAGCGGTTGCCGCCGTCGCTCACGGTACCAGGCGAGCTGTGCCTTGAGCGCCGCCTCGCGTGCTGCCCGCCCGCCCGCGAACTGCTCGGCGGAACGGCGCAGCGCCCTGATACAGGCGATGGTGTCGCGGATCAGGCCGCGGTAAACGCGCAGATCGGCGCCGGCGCGGCGCCGGGCGAGCTCATCCGCGCCGCCGGCCAAAGCCGCCTCCCGCAACGGCACCGGAACCGGCCCGTCGAAGCGCCGCTCGAGCTCGGCCAACGGGTCGGCCGCGCCCGGTACATGGTCCCGCGGCCCCACGGCCTCGCGTTCGGCGAACGGCCGGAATCGATTGTCCTTCTCGAGGATGGCCCGAATCGCCTTGTGCATCGTCGGCTCGGCTGGTTCCGGTGCGGGCTGCCTAGCATAATACGCAATTATGCGCATCACAAGGGCAAAATGTATTTTTGCGCAGATTCCCTCCGGATCGGGGGCTGTTACTAGCCGCTGCTGCCGTCGGCCAGCGGGCGCACCTAAACCTGGCGGCCGAGCCAGATCACCCGGCCGACGATGTCGATGTCGTCGGGGCTTAGGCCCGCATAGGTGGGATAGGCCTGGTTGTCGCTCTGCACGGTCAAGAGTTTGGAGACCGGGTGGATCGAGATGCGCTTGACCTGGACCGCGTCGGCGTAGCGGATGACGAAGATGCCGTCGCGTTGCGGGCGCCGCTGGGTGAAGTCCACCAAGACCGTGTCATCGTGCTTAAGCGTGTGCTCCATGCTGTCACCGCGCACGGTGACCACGCCGAGGTCGGCCGGGTCGGCGCCGGTGACCCGGCGTAGCCATGCCGGCTTGAAGGCCAGCCATCCGGTGATGTGGTCGTCGTCGACCACGGTGCCGTCGCCGGCGGCGGCGGCCACGTCGTAAGTGGCAACGAGCACGTAGTCGCCGGCCGCCAGGGCGCCGGGGGCCGCCTGCTGTGGCCCCCTGCTACCCGGCAACAGCCGCGCCAGGGCGGCGCCGCGGCGGCGGTCGGCGTCGATGAGCCGGCGCGCGGCGTCGAACGCGGCCGGGTCGGCGACGATCTGCGGCAGGTGCGCCAAGGCCTGGGCCACGGCCTCGACAGCGGCGCCCGCCGGCACCTCCTGCCGGCCCCAGGCCGGCGCCATCGGGTCGAGATCGCCGGCCTCGATGCGCCGCCTGATTCGCGGCTCCGCCGCGTCCTGCAATTTGTTGATGGTGGTGGTGCTGAGGTTGTGCTTGACCGGTGCATTGAGGAACCGGTTCACGGTCGAGGGCGCCACCCCGGCCTCGGCGGCGAGCCGCGATGGGCTCCATCCGGTCAGCTCGACCAGCCCTCGCACCCATTGGCGCACCTGTTCCTGGCTGCCGCCTTGCAAGCGCGGGAGGTGCGATCCGACGCGGCCAAGGCCTCGGCCTGCGGTTGCGTCGCTCATGGGCCGAGTGTGCGGGAATGCGCAGGGCTCGTCACTGTGCAAAAATGCCTTGTCTAATAAGTAAAAATGCGCATACTCCGGGATCATGTCACCCGGGCGGACGATGCCGGTCGCCACCGCCGGCGACACCACTCACCGCAGGCGCCGATACCGACGGCCGGCGGGCGCGAACGCCGGCCGTCGACTGCGGGCGGCGCCAGAGTGGCCGGCGGACCGGCTGCGGCGGCTCATCGACGGCTACGCCGCCGGGGTCGGCGTCGACGACATCGCCGCCGCCCTCGGCATCAGTCGCGCCCGGGTTTTGCACAAGGCCCGGGCGCTCGGTCTCATCCACCGTTCACGCCGCCGCCGACCGACCGCCGTACCGGTTGCGGCCGCCGGGTCGGCGCTAATAGGGGCGCCGGCCGAGCGGCCGCCGCTCGATGATCGCAACCCGTTGGGGCCGGTGGCGCGGGCGTTGCGCGAGCTCGCCGAGCGGGTGCGCGAGACCCGGAACGGCTTCGTCCTCGACCGCTGCCCGGCCAGCGCCTTCCGCCTCATCGAGGCGGCCAACGCCCAGCTGGCGGCGCAAGGCATGGCGCCGATTCGGGTTCGCGCGGCGCCCCGCCTGGTGTCGGTGCGGGCGTTGGCGGCCGAGTCATGAGCGGGCCGACCGCCGTGCCCGGCCCGACCCGGCGCCGCTGCCTGCGCTGTCGGCAATGGTTCGCCAGCGCCGGCGCCCACAACCGGATCTGCGAGGCCTGCAAGGACTCCCGTATGTGGCGCGAGGCCGCTGCGGCGATCGATCGCGGCGCCTCGATCGTCCGCCCCAGGACCCGCCGCAAGCCGGGCCATGCCTGAGCCGGTGCCCCGTCCCCTCGGCGCCCGCCGGGGCGCCGCCGCGACGGCGGCCGCCACGGGGCCGGCAACCCGCCAGGAGATCCTTGACCGGGCCCTGGTCCGCCGCGGCCTCACCGACCACTCGCCGCTGCCACCGCGCGAGCGCGGCGTGGCACCGACCCGGCAGACGCTGCGCCGGCGCCGGCGCGACCCGATCCGCCGCCTCGCTGGGGACGGTGTCTTGACGCCGGTCCAGGTCGAGGCGGCCGAAGAGATCGTGGCGGTGCTGGAGGCGATCGCTCGGACGGTCACGCGGTCGGCCTTCGATCCGGCCGCGGTGCCGGGCCGCCGGCGCGGCCAACGCTGGCCGATCACAGGCTTCCTCGCCGAGTCGGTGCGGCCCATGTACCGGCGCTATCTCGCCTGGGCGAACACCACCGGCAGGGTCGCGTGCGGCCGCGGGCGCCATGCGCGCCCGCTGTTGTCGGTGGTGGTCGACCTGCTGGTCGACGGCTGGTCGTACCGCCAGGTCGAGCGCTCGCTCAGGCTGCGCCACGGCGCCGGCCATGCCCAGGCGATGCTGAGATTCGCGCTCGCCTGCTACGTGCTGGTCCGGGGGCGTGGGACGGCAAGCAGGCCAATGGGCCGAACCGGCGAACCGTGTTGACCGGATCAACGGAACCCCGCATGATCCAAGCTATGGCACCCCGTGCCGGCCGCGGGCTAGCTGAGCGGAGGCATGCAACGGGTGAGCAATTGAACCGCGGGCCTTCACTTTGGGTCGGCGGCAAAGGGAGGAAGAAGTCATGCGCATCAGAACTCTCATTGCGACCTTGGCACTTGCCATCGCCGTGGCCCTACCGGGCCAGGCCAAGGAGCTCCGATTCGCCTTCCAGGGCGACGCGGGTTCGATGGACCCCTACAGCCTCAACGAGACCTTCACCCTCGGCTTCCTCGGCAACATCTACGAGGGGCTGATCCGCCGCGGCCCGAACCTGGAGATCGAGCCAGCGCTGGCGGAGAGCTGGGAGGTGGTCGAGCCGACCCGCTGGCGCTTCCATCTGCGCAAGGGGGTGAAATTCCACGACGGGCGGCCGTTCACGGCCGACGACGTGTTGTTCTCGGCCGACCGGGTGCGGGCCGAGACCTCGGATTTGAAGACCCGGCTGGCCGGGGTCACGGATATCGTCAAGGTCGACGACCATACCGTCGATTTCGTCACCGAGGCGCCGAACCCGATTCTGCACGTGGAATGGGGCACCTGGTACATCATGTCCAAGAGCTGGGCCGAGGAGAAGGGCGCGGTGGACCCGCAGGCGGTGACCGGCGAGGAGGAGAACTACGCCACCCGCCACGCCAACGGCACCGGCCCGTTTAAATTGGTGAACCGCGAGATCGACGTGAAGACCACGGCCGAGGTCAACCCCGACTGGTGGGACAACGCGGGCAAGGAGCACAACCTTACCAAGATCACCTTCACCCCGATCGCCGCCGATCCGACCCGGGTGGCGGCGCTGCTCTCGGGCCAAGTGGACATGGCCTACCCGATCCCGGTGCAGGACATGAACCGGGTCAACGACAACGCCGGCAGCCGTATGCTGGTGGGGCCGGAGCTTCGCACCATCTTCCTCGGCATGGACCAGTTCCGCGATGAGCTCCTGTACTCCAACGTCAAGGGCAAGAACCCGTTCACGGACAAGCGGGTGCGCCAGGCCTTCTATCAGGCGATCGACGTGGAGGCGATCAAGGACAAGGTGATGCGGGGGCTGTCGGCACCCTCCGCGATGATGATCGCGCCGGGTGTGAACGGTGGCGGCAATGCCAAGTTCCAGCGCCTGTCCCACGACCCCACGGCCGCCAAGAAGCTGCTGGCCGAGGCCGGCTACCCGAACGGCTTCGAGGTCGGCATGGACTGCCCGAACGATCGCTACGTCAACGACGAGGCCATCTGTCAGGCGGTGGTGGCGATGCTGGCCAAGGTCGGCGTCAAGGTGGCGCTCAACGCCCAGCCCAAGGCCAAGTACTTCAAGAAGGTCCTGGCACCGTCGCTCGACACCAGCTTCTATCTGCTGGGCTGGACGCCGGGCAGCTTCGATTCATGGAACCCGCTTTTCAACCTGCATGGCTGCCCGAACGACGCCGGCCAGGGCAAGTTCAACCTGGGCGGCTACTGCAACCCCAAGGTCGACGCGCTGGCCGCCAAGATCCTAAGCGAGACCGATCAGGGCAAGCGCGACGCCATGATCGAGCAGGCCTGGACCATAACCATTGGCGACCTCGCCTACGTCCCGCTGCACCAGCAGGCACTGGCCTGGGGGGTGCGCACGGGTGTCGACGTCAAGCAGCGGCCCGACAACCAGTTCGCGTGGCGCCACGTAGTGGTGAAGTAGCCACGGTACCAAACGCCTATGAGACGGCCCGGATCTCACCACCTCATGCGGCGATCCGGGCCGTCTTGTTTTAGTCGGCCCAAGACATGATCGCGCTCGTCGTTCGGCGTCTCATACAATCCGTCATCGTGATGCTGACGGTGGCGTTGCTGGCTTTCACCCTGTTCCGTTATGTCGGTGACCCGGTGGCCCAGATGGTCGGCCAGGAAACGTCGCTGGCGGAGCGCGAAATGTTGCGCGAGCGCCTCGGTCTCAACGACCCGGTCCTGGTCCAGTTCTCGCGCTACGTCGTCAACACCGTGCAGGGGCGGTTCGGCATCTCTTACCGGATCGGCCGACCGGTGAGCGAGCTGGTCATCGAACGCCTACCGGCGACCCTGGAGCTCAGCTTCGTAGCGGCGCTGTTCGCGCTGATCGTGGGCGTGCCCATGGGGGTGTACACGGCGCTGCGTCCGGGACGCTGGCTTACCAAGGTGTTCCTTGTGGTCTCGCTCATCGGCATCTCGCTGCCGACGTTCCTGATCGGCATCCTATTGATCCTGGTATTCGGGGTGCTGCTCGGTTGGCTACCCACCTTCGGCCGCGGTGAGGTGGTGCATCTGGGCTGGTGGTCCACCGGGCTTATGACGGTGAGCGGCTGGAAGTCGATGATTATGCCGGCGTTCACGCTCGGCATGTTCCAGCTCACGTTGATCATGCGGCTGGTGCGCTCGGAGATGCTGGAGGTGTTGCGCACCGACTACGTCAAGTTCGCGCGGGCCCGGGGACTCACCGACCGGGCGGTGCATTTCGGGCATGCACTCAAGAACACCCTGGTGCCGGTGATCACCATCACCGGGCTTCAGCTCGGCTCGATCATTGCCTTCGCCATCATCACCGAGACCGTGTTCCAGTGGCCGGGCATGGGGCTCTTGTTTCTGCAGGCCATCCAGTTCGTGGACATCCCCATCATGTCCAGCTACCTGGTCCTGATTGCCTTCTTCTTCGTGGTCATCAACCTGGTGGTCGACATCCTGTACCACGTGGTCGACCCGCGGCTCCGGGTGGAGAGCCCGACCGCCGTGGGAGCCTGAGATGCAGGGACTGGCACATCTCAAGGAAACGCTGCACCGCATCCGCGACAGCGACGTCTTTTACAGCTTCACCGCCTCCAAGGTGACCGTGGCCGCCGCGGTGGTGACCGTGGCGATGATGCTGGCGGCGCTGTTCGCGCCGTGGATCTCGCTGCAGGACCCGTTCGATCCGGCCTCGCTCAACCTGCTCGATGCGTTCGCGCCGCCGGCCTGGACCGAGCCCGGCTCCTGGGACTATCCGCTGGGCACCGACAACCAGGGCCGCGACATGCTGTCGGCCATCCTCTATGGCTCGCGCATCTCGCTCATGGTGGGGATCGCGGCGGTGCTGCTGGCGGCGTTCATCGGTGTCGGCCTGGGCTTGCTGGCCGGCTATGTGGGCGGGGTGGTGGACGCCATCATCATGCGCATTGCCGACGTACAGATCAGCTTCCCGGCGATCCTTATCGCGCTGCTGATCGACGGCGTGCTGCGCGGCATCCTGCCGCGCGAACAACACGACGAGTTGGCGCTCTACGTCCTGGTGTTCGCCATCGGCCTGTCGGGCTGGGTGCAGTTCGCGCGCACCGTACGCGGCTCGACCATGGTCGAGAAGAACAAGGAGTACGTACAAGCCGCGCGTGTCATCGGCCTGCATCCGGCGCTGATCATGTTCCGCCACGTGCTGCCGAACGTGAGCGGGCCGGTGCTGGTGATCGCCACCATCGGCCTGGCGGTGGCGATCCTCTTGGAGGCGACCCTGTCCTTCCTCGGGGTCGGCGTGCCGCCGACCGAGCCCTCGCTCGGCACTCTCATCCGCATCGGCAACGACTTCCTGTTCTCGGGCGAGTGGTGGATCGTGGTTTTCCCCGGGGTGGCGTTGGCCACGCTGGTGCTGGCGGTGAACCTCCTGGGCGACTGGCTCAGGGACACCCTCAACCCGAAACTGCGCTGAATGGACGGCCCCGCATGCCCGCGCCGCTCCTTAAAGTACAGAATCTCAGGGTCGAGTACCCGACCCGGCGCGGCACCCTGGTGGCGGTGGATGACGTGTCGTTCGGCATCGACCCCGGCGAGACCTTGGGGGTGGTCGGCGAATCCGGCGCCGGCAAGTCGATGACCGGCAATGCCATCATCGGGCTGCTGGAGCCGCCGGGGCGGATCGCCGCCGGCACCATCACGCTCGCCGGCCGACGCATCGACAACCTGCCTTATGAGGAGATGCGGCGCCTACGCGGGCCGCTCATCGGCGCCATCTTTCAGGACCCGCTGACCAGTCTCAACCCGCTCTACACCATCGGCCGACAGCTGGTCGAGACCATCACCACCCATCTGCCCCTAGGCGAGGCGGAGGCGCGCCGGCAGGCGCTCGGCCTTCTACAGGCGGTCGGCATTCCCAGCGCCGCCGAGCGGATCGACCACTACCCGCACCAGTTCTCCGGCGGCATGCGGCAGCGGGTGGTGATCGCGCTGGCGCTGTGTGCGGAGCCGAAGCTGATCATCGCCGACGAGCCGACGACGGCGCTCGACGTGTCGATCCAGGCGCAGATCATCGCGCTCTTGAAACGCCTATGCCGCGAGCACGGCACCGCGGTGATGCTGATCACCCACGACATGGGGGTGATCGCCGAGACCGCCGATCGGGTGGCGGTGATGTATGCCGGGCGCCTGGTGGAAGTAGGCCCGGTGCGGGCGGTGATCAAGAACGCCCAGCACCCCTATACCGAAGGACTGATGGGCTCGATCCCAGCGATCCGCCGCGACGTCGACAACCTGACCCAGATCGAGGGCGCCATGCCGCGGCTCAATGAGATCCCGCCCGGATGCGCCTTCAACCCGCGATGCCCGTACGCGTACGAGCGCTGCCGCACCGAGCGCCCGGAACTGGCGCCCCACGGCAGCGTCGAGGTGGCCTGTTGGCTGCGCCAGGATCAGGCCGCGGACGCCGGAGCCGGTGACTGAGGCGGCCATCGCCGTGGAGCGCGGCCAGGCCACCCCGCTCATTAAGGTGAGCCGGCTCGCCCGCTACTTTGACGTGTCGCCGCCGCTGCTCAACCGCCTGCTCGAAGGCGGCGGGCGGCGGATCGTCAAGGCGGTGGACGGCGTCAGCTTCGAGATCGCCCGCGGCCGGACTTTCGCGCTGGTCGGCGAGTCGGGCTGCGGCAAGTCGACGGTCGCCCGCCTGATCGTGGGCCTGCACGAGCCCACCGGCGGCCGCATCGAGTTCGACGGCGTCGACCTCGCCGCCGTGACGGCCCGCAAGGAGCTGGCGTCGCTGCGCGGCCGCATGCAGATGATCTTCCAGGACCCGTACGCCTCGCTCAACCCGCGCTGGCGAGTGAGCGACATCGTCGCCGAGCCGATCCGTCACCGCCGGCTCATGCGCGGCAGGAAGCGCATCGAGGCGCGCGTCGCGGAACTATTGGTGCAGGTGGGGCTATCGGCGGCGGACGCCTGGAAGTACCCGCATGAGTTCTCCGGCGGCCAGCGCCAGCGCATCTCGATCGCCCGGGCGCTGGCCGGCGATCCGGAGTTCCTGGTCGCGGACGAGCCGACCTCGGCTCTCGACGTGTCGGTGCAGGCGCAGATCCTCAACCTGATGAAGGCCCTGCAGCGGCGGTTCGGGCTGACTTACTTCTTCATCTCCCACGACCTGGCCGTGGTCTATCACATCTCGTCCGAGGTCGGCGTCATGTATCTGGGCCGTCTGTGCGAACAGGCGGACACCCGAACCCTGTTCCGCCGCCCGCGCCATCCGTACACGCGGCTGTTGCTCGACACCATCCCGGACCTGGAGATGAGCGGGCGCGAGCGCCTGCCGGTGGCAGGCGAGGTGCCGAGCCCGATCGACCCGCCCTCGGGGTGCGCCTTTCACCCGCGCTGCCCGTTCGCCGACGAGCGCTGCCGGCGGGAGAGGCCCGAGCTGATCGAGGTGGGCGGGATTCGCGTCGCCTGCCACGGCGTCGAGGAGGGCAGGCTTCCCGAGCCCGAAACGGCGCC
>JBHICX010000059.1:0-10183 GCA_046759805.1 Kiloniellales bacterium
GTTGATGCCCGGCGAGATCGAACGACTAACCATGGCCGCTCGCAAGGCCGACGGTATAGACATCGACCAAACAACGTGGGAGCAAATAGTGGAAGCGGCCGGCAAGGTCGGCCTTTCGGCAGAGAGATGTGCGGAATGGATTGGCGACTGACGGGACTTCGATGCGGGGGCGCCTGACATGGCGAAGGTATTGATCGCCGGCCCCATCCAGGAAGCCGGCCTGGCGCTCCTCAAGGCGCGTCCGGACGTCGACTACGAGCAGTTGCCGCAGGCCGGGGTCGCCGACCTGGAGGCGCGGATCGCCGACCTCGACGGGCTCTTGTTGCGCCTGACCCCGCTTTCCGCCGAGACCATCGCCAAGGCGACGCGGCTGAAGGTGGTGGCCCGCTACGGGGTCGGCTACGACGCCATCGACGTCGACGCCTTGACCGAGCGCGGCATACCGCTGGCCATCGTCGGCGAGGCCAACTCGGTGCCGGTGGCGGAGCAGACCCTGGGACTGATGATCGGGGTGGCCCGGCGCATCGTGGTGATGGACCGCAAGACCCGCTCCGGCGAATACCACGGCCGCGACGCCGCGGGCCTGGTCGAGCTGTCGGCCAAGACCGTGCTCATCGTCGGCTTCGGCCGCGTCGGCCGCCAGGTGGCGCGACGCTGCGCCGCCTTCGACATGACGATCATCGTCGCCGACCCCTATGTCGAGCAACGAGAGGTGGAGCGCCACGGCTACCGCTACGTCGCCGACTTTCGAGAGGCCCTGGACCAGGCCGACTTCGTGACCCTGCACCTGCCGGGCAATCTGGACAAGAGCCCGGTCATGACCGCGGCCGAGTTCTCGCGCATGAAGCCGGGGGCCTTCTTCATCAATGTGTCGCGCGGCTCGCTGGTCGACGAGGCGGCACTGGCGGCGGCGCTCACCGGCGGGCACCTGCGCGGCGCCGGCCTCGACGTGACCCGCCAGGAACCGCCGCCGAAAGACAATCCGCTCCTGGGGCTCGACCAGGTGGTGTTCAGCCCCCACGTCGCCGGGCTGACCGAGGAGTGCGCCCGGCGCATGAGCGAGGTCAGCGTCGGCAACGTCCTCGACGGGATCGACGGGCGGCTCAAGCCCGAATTGGTGGTCAACAAGGAGGTGTTGGGGTCGTCGTTACCACCGTTGGTGGGCGCGCCGATGCCGAGGTCAAGGGGAGGCAGATGAGGGAGAACAGGATACGCACCATCTGGGCTGAGGGCGGGGCCGTCATCAACGGCTGGCTTGCCATCCCCAGTGGTTTTACCGCCGAGGCCATGGCCCGCCAGGGCTGGGACTCGCTGGTCGTCGATCTACAGCACGGGCTGGTCGACTACCAGGCCGCGGTCGGCATGCTTCAGGGCATCTCGACCACCGGGACCATGCCCATGGCGCGGGTTCCCTGGCTGGAGCCGGGCATCATCATGAAGCTCCTGGACGCCGGATCCTACGGCATCATCTGCCCGATGATTGACACCCGCGAGGACGCCGAGCGCCTGGTCGATGCCTGCCGTTATGCGCCGCAGGGGCACCGCAGCTTCGGCCCCACCCGGGCGCTCCTGTACGCGGGGCCGGATTATCCCGCGAACGCCAACGACACGGTGCTGGCGATCGCCATGATCGAGACCGAGACGGCGCTGGAGAACCTCGACGACATCACGGCCACGCCGGGGCTCGACGGCGTCTACATCGGGCCGTCGGATTTGAGCCTGTCGCTCGGCTTCCCGCCGACGCTGGAGCCCACCGAGACCCGGGTGGTCGAGGCCATCGAGGCGATCCTGAAATCGGCGCAGAAGAACGGCGTCGTCGCCGGCATCCACTGTGGCTCGACGGCAAGGGCCAAACAGATGATCGATCTGGGCTTCCGGTTGGTGACGGTGATGTCGGACCACCGGCTCTTGGTGGCGGCCGCCAAGCGGACGGTGGACGAGCTGCGCGAGGCCATGGCAACACCAGGATGAGCCCGCCTTGAAAGCCGGGCCCGTCCATTTGCGCCACCGGCGCTGAACCGCGCCGAACCATAAGGGCGGAGGCGGCGAGTCGCGGTGCGTCTCGGCCAAGTTGCCGCGAGTCGGGACGATGTGCGCTGGTGCACTCGGTAGGCCGGCGCTTCCCGTTGGTGGAGGCCGCTGCCACCCACGAGGCCCTGGAATCAGGGCGGGTCATGGGCAAGGTGGTGGTCGATATCAATTGAGCCGCTTGCGCTGCGGCGCCGGTGGCGTGCCAACATCGCGCAGGTGGCACGCCACGAAGTGGCCCGGGTGCACCTCCTTGAGCGGCGGCACCTGTAGGCGACAGCGCTCTTCCGCGTAGGGACAGCGGGTGTGGAAGCGGCAGCCGCTCGGCGGTTTCACCGGGCTCGGGACGTCACCCTGGAGCACGGTGCGCGCGCGCTTCGTCTCTGGATCGGGGATCGGCACGGCCGATAGCAACGCCTCGGTGTACGGGTGAAGCGGCGTCGTGAAGAGGGTTTTCTTATCGGTGAGCTCGACGATCTTGCCGAGATACATTACGGCAATTCGGTGACTGATGTGTTCCACCACGGCAAGGTCGTGCGAGATGAAAAGGTACGTCAGGTGATACTCTTCCTGTAAGTCCATCAGCAGGTTGATGACCTGCGCCTGGACGGAAACGTCCAGAGCCGAAGCCGGCTCGTCGGCGACGATGAGACTTGGGCTCAAGGCCAGCGCCCGAGCGATGCCAAGCCGCTGACGCTGGCCACCGGAGAACTCGTGCGGGTACTTCAGCATGTGCTCGCGCCTGAGCCCGACGCGGCTGAACAGCGCTTCAACCCGCTCCTCCTTTTCCTTACCCTTTGCGAGTCCGAAGTTTTCCAGCGGCTCACCGACGATATCGCCCGACGCCATGCGCGGGTTCAGCGACGAATACGGATCCTGGAAAACCATCTGCATTTCGCGCCGGACGGGCCGCAGCTCCGTGGCGCTGAGTTGGGTGATTTCGCGCGATTTGAGCCTGATCTCCCCTTCGGTGGGTTCGATGAGTCTCAAGATAACCTTGCCCACCGTGGTCTTGCCGCAGCCACTCTCGCCAACGAGCCCTAGGGTTTCGCCCTTTTGGATCGAGAACGAGACGCCGTCCACGGCCAATACGTGACCGATGATGCGGGATAGGATGCCGCGGCGCACGGGGAAGTACTTCTTGAGATTTGTCACCTCGAGGACCGGCTCGCGCGCGCCCGGGTCCCTGGGAGCTGTCGCGGTTTCAGGCATGTGCCGACGCCATCACACGTTCGGTTTCCCAACACGCCGCCCAATGGGCGGTAGCCTTTTCTTCGAGCGGCGGCGGCTCGCGGCGGCAGCGTTCGGTGGCGAAGCTGCAGCGCGGCGCAAACGCGCAGCCGACGATCTCTTCCCTCAGCGACGGCACTGTGCCGGCAATTTCGTCCAGGCGGCGGCGCGTCGTTTCCTCGACGGCGGCTTCATTGAGCCGCGGGATGGAGGCCATGAGGCCGCGGGTATAGGGGTGCATCGGCCTTGCGAAGAGCGCGTGCACCGGCGCCTCCTCCACCTTGTGCCCGGCGTACATGACGACAACCCGCTGCGCCATTTCCGCGACCACGCCAAGATCGTGCGTGATCATGATGATCGCGGTGCCGAGCTTTTCCTTGAGCTCCGACATCAAGTTCAGGATCTGCGCTTGGATCGTAACGTCTAGGGCCGTCGTGGGCTCGTCCGCGATCAGCACCTTCGGATTGCACGACAGCGCCATGGCGATCATCACCCGCTGGCGCATGCCACCCGACATCTGATGCGGATATTCCTTGGCCCGGCGCGCCGCATCGGGCATGCGCACCAGTTCCAGCATTTCTACGGCCCTAGCGAATGCCGCTTTCTTGGACAAACCTTGATGCAGCATGAGGGACTCGGCGATCTGGCGCCCGCTCGTCAGCACCGGGTTGAGGGACGTCATCGGCTCTTGGAAGATCATGGAGATCTCGTTGCCGCGGACGTCTCGCATCTCGGACTCGGTCAAGTTCAGGAGGTCGTGGTCTTCGAACATGATCGCGCCGGATTCGATTCGGCCCGGCGGCTGCGGGATAAGGCGCAGGATCGACATGGCGGTCACGCTCTTGCCGCAGCCGGATTCGCCGACCACACCGAGCGTCTCTCCGCGGTCCAGTTTAAAGCCTACGCCGTCGACCGCTCGCACCACGCCATCGCGGGTATAGAAGTAGGTTCTGAGATCGTCCATCCGCAGGATCGGGCGATCCGCCGTCGGCGATAACGTGACTTCATGAGCCAAGGCAGCTTTGCTCATCTTCCTACATCTGCCGTGCGATGCGTGGGTCTAACGTGTCCCTCAAACCATCACCCAGCACGTTGACCGCCAGGACCATGACGGCCAGAAAAATGCCCGGGAAAAAAATAATCCAGGGCGCGATCTCGAAGAACGATCGCCCTTCCGCCATGATGTTGCCCCAGCTCGGAATTTCCGGCGGCGTGCCCGCGCCGAGGAAGCTCAGGATGGCCTCCAGAATCACCGCCGAAGCGCAGACGTAGGTGGCCTGTACGACGAGCGGCGCAATGGTGTTCGGCAGGATGTGCCGACCAAGGATTTTCGGGAAGCTCGTACCGACGGAAATCGCCGCCTCTACGTAAGGCTGCTCGCGGATCGTCAACACCACACTCCGTACCAAGCGGGCGGTGCGCGGCACCTCGGGGATGCTAATGGCGACGATGACATTCTCGATGCTGGAGCCGAAGAGCGCCATCAGCGCGATGGCGAGGAGGATGGCGGGGATCGCCATCAGGCCGTCCATGATCCGCATCACGATGGCGTCGACAACGCGGATGTAGCCGGAGACGAGCCCGATGAAAAGGCCGATGACCGTGCTCAAAACGGCGACGCTCAGGCCGACCGTCAGCGAGATCCGGCTTCCATGCAGCGTGCGGCTGTAGATCTCACGGCCGAACATATCTGTCCCGAACCAGCTCTGCTGCGAAGGCGGCTTAAGTCGGTTTATCGGATTCAGAGCCAGCGGATCCGAGCTGACATATGGCGCGCCAAGCGCCACGATCACCATCACCGTGAGCAGCGTCAGGCCGCCGACCACCGTGGGATGGCGCCTCGTATAGTCCCAAAAACGATCGAGTTGCCGGCTGTCTTCGAGCCATATGTCGCCGGGCGTCGCAACCATTGGAGTGTTCGTTACTCCCCTAATACCGGATTCGCGGATCCAAGAACGTGTAGGCAATGTCCACCAGCAGGTTGACCAACACGTAGACGGCCGAAAAGATCAGGATGATGCCCTGGATGATCGGGTAATCGCGGTGAAGGATGGCGTCGACGGTCAGCCGCCCAAGGCCTGGGATGTTGAACACGCTTTCCGTCACCACGACACCACCGATCAGCAGGGCGACGCCGATGCCAATGATGGTGACGATGGGAACGGCGGCGTTTTTCAAGGCGTGCCGGGAGAGCACCTGCTGGGAACTTAGGCCCTTGGCGTGCGCCGTGCGGATGTAATCCTCGGCCAGCACCTCGAGCACGCTGGCCCGGGTGATCCGCGCGATCAACGCCATGTAGATGACGCCGAGGGCGACGCTCGGAAGCGTGAGGCTTCGTAGAAACGGGAGGAAACCCTCGCCGATGCTGACGTAGCCCTGCACCGGGAACCACTTGAGCTGAACCGCAAAGCCATACATCAGCATGTAGCCGAGCACGAAAACCGGAATTGAGAATCCGAGCACGGCGAAGATCATCACCACGCGGTCGATCCAGGTTCCCGCTTTCCACGCCGCCAGAACTCCGATCGGCACCGCCAGGACGATGGCGACGATGAGGGTCGTGGTGGTAAGCGCGAGGGTGGGTTCGAGACGCTGGCCGATCAGCTTTGTGACTGGAAGGTTGGAGAAGATCGAGATGCCGAGGTCGCCGTTAAGCAGGCTCCCGAGCCAGGTGCCGAACTGGACGTAAATCGGCTGGTCGAGGCCCAGCTTGGCGCGAATGCGTATGATATCCTCCGGCCGGGCGTAATCGCCCGCAATGACGGCCGCGGGATCCCCCGGCGTCAGGTGCAACAGCAAAAACACAAAGATGGCCACCACCCCCATGACAGGGATAGTGGCCAAAATGCGGTTCACAATGTAGGTGTACATTGGGGTTAGTGTCCGACACGCGGACCTTACCGTACTCCCTCTACTTTTTGCTGATGTTCCAGAAGAAGGGCACCGGGGAACTCAGCACGCCTTCCAGGTTGTCGCGGTAAGCAAGCGGCTGGTACCACTGGCCGTAGTTCACGTAGGGCACCACCTCGTACGCCCGGGCCTGGACCGCTTCGGCAATCTTTTTCTGCTTCGCGGGATCGGTTTCGCGTGCGTACTGGTCGCGCAGTTTCTCGAGCTTCTCGTCGCACGGCCAGCCGAACCAAGCGCGCTCCGCGCACCCGCCCGAGACACCGATGTTGGAAACCGGCGATACCGCGTCGGCGCCGATGAACCAGGTGTGGAAGACGTTCCAGCCACCATCCTCAACTTTCTTCTTCTCGGCGCGGCGCGAGGTGAGCGTGCTCCAGTCCATCGCCTGAACCTCGACCTTCACGCCGATCTGCCGCAGGAGCTGCGCCGTCATCAACGACGCGCCGTGCAAAATCGGGATGTCCGTCGGGTCCATCAGGACGATGGTCTCGCCTTTGTAGCCGGCCTCCGTCATGAGCCGCTTCGCCTTTTCGAAGTCTTGTGTCATCAGCGGCTCGGAGCCGATTGCGGTCTCCAGCGGCGCGCCGCACATGAAGTAGGAGGGACACTCTGTCCAGAACTTTTGGTCGCCGATGATCGCCCGCAGGTAGTCGGCCTGCTTGACTAGGTAGAGCAGGGCCTGCCGTGCCTTCGGATGGTTGAACGGCGGATGGAGATGGTTCGGTCGCATCCAGCCTTGCGTGCCGAGCGGGTCCTTCACTTCGACCTTGATGTTGGGATTGCCCTCCAGCGTCGGGATCAGGTCGATCTGTGGCACCTCCCAGTAGTCGATTTCGCCCGCTTGCAGCGCGTTGAGCGCCGTGGCCGCGTCCGGCATGTAGATCCACTCCACGCGATCGACCTTCGCAACCTTGCCGCCCGCGGCGAAGTTCGCCGGTTCGTCACGCGCAACGTAATCCTCGTTCTTGACGTACACGACCTTGGCGCCCGGGACCCATTCCTCTTTGACGAACTTATAGGGTCCCGAGCCGATGATTTCCGCCACCTGCTCGAACGCGTCCGTCTCGGCGAGCCGTTTGGGCATCATGAACGGCACGTTCGAGCTGATCTTGCCGAGCGAGTCCACAACGAGGCCGTACGGCTCCTTTAGCGTCAGCTTGAAGGTGAGTTGATCGACCGCCTCCAGCTTGGCGGTGAAGTCCATCAGCTTCTGGCCCATGCCGTCGCGCTTTCCCCACCGCTTGATGGAAGCGACGCAGTCCTCGGCCGTCACCGGCGCGCCGTCATGCCACTTGAGGCCCTGGCGCAGCTTGAAGGTGTGCGTCAGGCCGTCGTCGGTGACCTCGTGCGTATCCACCATCTGCGGCTGAGGCTTAAGGTCCTTGTCGAGCGCGAACAGCGTGTCGTAGACCATATAGCCGTGGTTCCGGGTGATGTACGCGGTGGTCCAGATCGGATCATGGTTTTTCAAGTCGGCGTGCGGTGCCACGCGCAGGACGACTTCCTGCGCAGCGGCCTCGTTTGCCGCGGTGCCGAGGGCAAGCGGGATGGCCAGCGCCAGCGCGCTCAACCCGTATCTCAAGAGTGTGGTTGGCGGTTTCATGGCAACCTCCCTGTTAGAGTTTGTTTCGTTATGTTTCGTAGGCGCTCAGAATGACAGCTTCTGTATGCTGCGGCAAGCCGTCACGCTAGGTCGCACCGGCCGGACTCCCCGCTTCCCGGGCGGTTAGAACCTGGCCCGGCCTCTCGCCCGTGCTGGCGCCGTCGCGCCACACGAGGCGCCCGTTGACCAGGACCGCCTTGATGCCCTCCGACGGCCGCTTGGGGTCGTCGAACGTGGCGCGGTCGATGACGGTGGCCGGGTCGAAGACGACGATGTCGGCGTAGGCGCCGGCGGCAACAACGCCGCGGCCGGCGAGCCCGAACCGGGTCGCCGGCAGGCTGGTCATGCGCCTTACCGCCTCTTCTACCGTGAACAGGCCAAGCTCGCGGGCATAGTGCCCGAGAACCCGCGTGAAGGTGCCCCACAAGCGGGGATGGGGGTGTTCGTCGTGAGGCAGGCCATCGGAGCCGATCATCGCCTGGGGATAGCTGAGCACGCGCCGCACGTCTTCCTCGTCCATCATGAAGTAGATGCCGCCTCCAGGGCGCAATCGCTCCCCCGCCTCGCGTCGGCTGGTGCCCAGATCACGCGCCACATCGTCGAGGTCACAGCCAGCATAGTGCGGCATCGCGCGCGACCAGGTGACGATCACGCGCTCGGCCTCGTCCGTCATGGGGTTGAGGCCGAGCATCGAGGATCCTGCCGTGTAGGGGTAGACGTCGAGCCCGATGTCTTGTCGCTTGCGGGCCTGCTCGATTAAGGCGAGGGTTTCTTTGGTGCGGCCGAAGTTCTGCCTGCCGGCGCACTTGTGATGGGAGATGATGGTGCGGACCCCGGCGCCACGGCCGATTTCGAACGCTTCTTCGAGCGCCTTCACGACCGCGTCCGATTCGTCGCGGATGTGGGCCGTGTAGATGCCCCCGACCGGCGAAAGCTCCTGTACCAATGCCGAGACTTCCGCGGTGGGCGCGGCGTGGGCGGGCGGATAGAACAGGCCGCTGCTCAAGCCGATAGCGCCGGCCGCGAGCGCGTCGCCGAGCAGCCCGCGCATCTTGTCGATCTCGGCCGGCGTGGCCGGCCGGTCGAGGGCGTCCATCACCCCCGCGCGCAAGGTCGTATGCCCCACCAGACAGGCGGCGTTGAGCGCCGCCGGGGATTGGTGGAGATCATCGAGGTACGCGGCGAAGGTGGGATATTGGCAACTCTCGGTGTCGACCACGAGGTCCAAAGGCGAAGGCGGCGGCCCGTCGAGCTGAAGCGGCGCCACGCTTACCCCGCAGTTGCCGCAGACGACCGTGGTGACGCCTTGGCTCACCTTCGGTGCCGACGTCGGATCCGCCAACAAGGCACGGTCGTCGTGGGTGTGGGCGTCGATAAAACCAGGCGCGACCACGCAGCCGCTGGCGTCGATTTCCACCTCGCCGGCGCCTTGTGGCAGGTTCCCGATGGCGGTGATGGTGTCGCCCGCGATGGCGACGTCGGCGGCAAATCTCGCCGCTCCCGTGCCATCGACCACGGTGCCGTTGCGGATCACCAACTCGTAGCGAACGGGGGTCGTGTCTTGCATCGCCATGTCGGCCTCCTGGTCAAACGGGTCTCTTCCTACATGCCCGATTTCGTCAGCCCGAGCAACGTCCCCGCTCCTGCCATGCCGTCGAGCGGAAGCGGGTTCAAACGGTCTCTAAGATCCTTCGATTGTCGAACAAGGGCGATCTAGTCGCGCAGGGCCGCGAGCTGGGCGGCGTAGCCCGAGGGGTCGATGGCGATGTCGACCAGGGCCGGGCGGTCGGCGGCGAACGCCTGGTCCAGGATCGGCGCCAGTTGCGTGTCGGGGTCGACGCGCCAGCCGCGGCAGCCGAGCGCCCGGGCGGCGGCGGCCAGATCGACCGCCGGATAGCGCACGCCGCGGCTCGCCCGCCCCTGTCTCTGCTGCTTGATGTCGATCATCGACAGGGCCGCGTCGTTGAAGGCGATCACCACCAGGCGGCAGCCGTGCCGGACCGCCGTCGCCAGCTCCGAAAGGCACATCATCAGGCCGGCGTCGCCGGTGAACGCGACCACCGGCCGCGCCGGCTCGTGGAGTGCCGCCGCGATCGCCGCCGGCAGCGCGAAACCCATGGTCGACAGGCCGTTCGACTTCAAGACGTCGAACGGCCTTTCGGCCTGCCAGAACGCCATCGCCGAGAGCATATGGGCGCCGGAATCCACCGTGGCCCGGCAGTCGGGCGGCGCCGCGGCCTGCGTCGCCTCGACCACCGCCTGCGGCCCGTGGCCGCCGGCCGCCGCCACCACGAGCCTGGCGCGCAGGGCCTGGCGCAATTCGGCGATCTCCGCAGCCTGCCATTCGGAGCCCTGATTGGCGCCGCGCAGCCGGTCGGCGCTGGCCTCGAGCGGGCCTGTGAGCGCCGCCGC
>JBHICX010000060.1:0-10167 GCA_046759805.1 Kiloniellales bacterium
GGGCAGGCCCCCCATCAACCGGTCGAAGGACGCGTCGAGATCAGTACATGGCCTGACGCGGGTGAATCACCGGCTTGGCGGCCACATTGGTCGGCGCCACCACATGGAGCTTGCCGTCCTGAATCTGGCGGAGAGCCATGGGCTTGGCGATGTTGTTGCCCTCGGGAGCGAACTTGATGTTCCCGTAAAAAGTTTTCATATCGGTCGCGGCGAGCGCGGCGCGAAGCTTGTCGGTGTCGAAACTGTTCGCCCGATCGAACGCGTCTTTCCAGACCAGCACGGCCGCGGTGGCCCCGGCCGACTGATACGGCGGCGGCTCGCCGTACGCCTTGTTGTAGTCGTCGTAGTAGTTCCGGGCCGTGCCGAAGTACTTGCCCTGGTAGCTCATCGTTTCCGCCCACTGGGTCGGGCACAGGATGCCCTCGGCCGCGGCGCCGTACTTCTCGATGACCTTCGCGGCCTCGCAATGGGTGAGCCCGATCAACGGCACGTCGATCTTCAGCTCCTTGATCTGACGCCCGGCGGTCACCGCGCCCTTGGTGTGCCCCGAGATCGCCAGGACGTCGGGCTTCAAGGCCCTGACCTTGGTCAGCGTCGCCGATATGTCGTTCAAGTCGCGCGGCATCTTGTCGTCGATGACGATCTTCATGCCGAACTTGGCGGCGTCCTCGGCGACACCCGCGCGCACGTCGAGAGAGAACGGGTCGTTCTCGACCACAATCGCGACCTTGAGATCGGACGGCTTCTTGCCCTGCTTCTCGGCCAGCTCGGCGGCCAGATTGATCGCCTCCCTGAGGTACTGCTCCGACGTCGACAAGACGGCGAACATGTTCTTGAAGCCCTGGGTGAACAGCGAGCGCGACGCGCCCTCCGCCTCGACCATCAGGATGTTGTACTTTTCGGTCACCGGCGCCACCGCCTTGGTCATGCCCGACGAGTACGGGCCCAGCATGAACTTGACGCCGTCCTGCTTGATCAGGCGCTCGGTGAGCTGCGCGGCGCGCGCGCCGGCGGACTCGTCGTCGTAGTAAATGATCTTGAGCTTGTACGACTTGCCGCCGACCTTGACTCCGCCCATCGAGTTGATGCGCTCGACGGCGAGGTCGTAGCCCCGCTGGGTGTTCTGGCCGTTGGTCGAGTACTTGCCCGTCAACGAGATGGCGGACCCGATAACGATGGTGTCGCCTTCCACCTTGGCCGTCGCGGCACCGCCGACCGCGAGCAGCACGGCACCGGTGGCTAGGCCGGTAAGAAGTTTGTATGGACGCTTCATTACGTGTCTCCCTGTCCTGTCATGCTGGCGCTCGGGCGGTATTTGCATACCACCACTTGATGCACCAGGCCTTGAAACCGTTCAGTGTAACGGTGTGATCCCCCCGGTGCAAAGTGGAAATCGGGCCGGTCCCGGAGTCGGGATGCCGATGCATGTCTATGACGCCGGCTTGAGCCGGCCGCGCATGTATCTGGCGGTGCCGAATCATGCTAACCTCGCGGCCCGGGCCCAGCCGCATCGCCCCGCCAAGAGGAAACGTGTGATTCCCATTGAAATGTCGCCTGTTTCCCCGACGCCCGGCGCCACGGATCGGCGCCGCAAGGCCGCGCGATACGACGCCAGGAGAGATGAGCCATGAAGATGAACGGCGAGCACGACATTCCGGCGCCGCGCCAGGAGGTCTGGCAGGCGCTCAACGACACCGAGGTGCTGAAGCGCTGCATTCCCGGCTGCGACGAGATCGTCAAGCGCTCCGACACCGAGCTCGACGCCAAGGTCACGGCCAAGGTGGGGCCGGTGCAGGCGCGGTTCGCCGGACGGGTGAGCCTGTCCAATCTGGATCCGCCGAACAGCTACACCATCAGCGGCGAGGGCACCAGCGGTGTGGCCGGCTTCGCCAAGGGCAGCGCCGACGTCAGCCTCGAGGACCGCAACGGCGGCACGCTCCTGCGCTATGCGGTGGCCGCCACCGTTGGCGGCAAGCTGGCGCAAGTAGGCTCGCGGCTCATCGACGCCACCGCCAACAGGATGGCCGAGCAGTTCTTCTCCCGCTTCGCCGAGCAGCTGCAACCGGCGGCCGCGGTGGCGGCGGAAGCGCCGGTGGAAGCGCCGGCCGAGGCGCCCGCTCCGGGGCTCGCGCCGGCCCCGGCCGCCGCCGCGCCGGCGGCGGCGCCCGGCGGGCTGAGTCCGGTTCTGTGGATCGGCGGGCTCCTCATCATCGTCATCATCCTGGTGCTGGTGTTCCGTTACTAGTACCCACTATCGCAGAAGAGTGAGGGGGTGATCGATGACGCACGCTTGTTCGGCGTTCGGCACTAGACCAGTATCCTTATCAACCGGCTGCAGCCCGCTCCCCCTCCCGGCCACCCCAAGCGTACCTGCCTGCGCGAAGCCGAGGCTTCGCTTCGGCGAAGGCAGGCGATGCCGTGGGTGGCCGGGTGGGGGCGTGGGCTGGTGCGTTCCAATTAACTGGAAAATGCGCTAAGGGGCCGCGTTACCAGCGGCCGCGCGCGCATGATCTCTTGACCTGGGCCGGCTGTCACGAGACACTCAGGCCCATAACCAGCAGGCGCTGGCACGGGGGGCGAAACGACGCCGGCGCCTCGGACCAATCAACAGCGTTTGCCCCGGGGAGGATTGCATGCCTACCGTTTCCATGACGGTGAACGGGCATGAGGTCAGCGGCGAGGTCGAGGCGCGGACCCTGCTCGTTCAATACTTGCGCGACCAGCTGGGCCTCACCGGCACCCATGTCGGTTGCGACACCAGCCAATGCGGCGCCTGCGTGGTGCACCTCGACGGCCAATCGGTGAAGTCTTGCACCGTGCTGGCCATGCAGGCGGACGGCGCCCAGGTCACCACCATCGAGGGCCTGGCCAAGGACGGCGAGCTGCACCCGATGCAGCAGGCGTTCCACGAGCATCACGGCCTGCAATGCGGCTTTTGCACGCCGGGCATTATCATGAGCGCGCTCGATCTAGTCGACCGCAACCCCGACCCCAGCGAGCACGAGATCCGCGAGTGGTTGGAAGGTAACATTTGCCGCTGCACCGGCTACCACAACATCGTCAAGGCGGTGCGGGCGGCGGCCCAGGCGATGAGGGGGTAGGACCATGGCAGACACAGGCATTGGCGCCGCCGTACGGCGCACGGAAGACCGCCGTTTCCTGATGGGCGCCGGGCGTTACACCGACGACATCAACCGACCGGGGCAGGCTTGCGCCTATTTCCTGCGCTCGCCGCACGCCCACGCGAAGATCAAGAGCATCGACATTGCGGCCGCAAAGGCGGCGCCCGGGGTTGTTGCGGTCTTTACCGCCGCTGACTTGGAGGCCGACGGCATCGGCGGCCCGATCTGTGGCTGGACCGTGACCCAAAGGAACGGCGAACCTCACAACGCGCCGCCGCATCCCGCCCTCGCCAAGGACACGGTACGTCATGTCGGGGATCAAATCGTCCTGGTGCTCGCGGAGACGCTTGCCCAGGCCAAGGACGCCGCCGAGCTCGTCGAGGTCAACTACGAGGAATTGCCGGCAAGCGTCTCGACCGCCAAGACCTTGGATGCCGATGCGCCGCAGGTGCATGGGGAAGCGCCGGGCAACCTTTGCTACGACTGGGTCCTCGGCGACGACAAGGCCGCCGTTGACGCGATCTTCGCCACGGCCCATCACGTCACCAAACTCGACCTCACCAACAACCGAATGGTCGGTAACCCCATCGAGGCTCGCGCAGCGATGGCAGAGTACGATCGGGCAAGCGAAACCATCACCCTCACCTACACCAGTCAGAACCCGCATTTGGCGCGGCTCGTGATCTCGGCCTTCTGCAGCGTTGCCCCGGAGCACAAATTGCGGGTCATTGCGCCCGATGTGGGCGGCGGCTTCGGCTCGAAGATCCACATCTACGCCGAAGAGGTGGTCTGCGCCTGGGCCTCGAAGAAGGTCGGACGGCCGGTGAAGTGGACGGAGGATCGTGCCGAAGCCTTCCTGGCAGACGCCCACGGCCGCGACCATGTGACCCATGCGGAACTCGCGCTCGACGAGAACGGCACGTTCTTGGGCTTGTGCGTCGAGACCATCGCCAACATGGGGGCGTACCTTTCTACCTTTGCTACCTTCGTTCCAACCTATCTTTATGGTCCGCTGTTCTCGGGCCAGTACAAGATCCCGGCGATCCACGTAAACGTTAAGGCGGTCTTCACCCATACCGCGCCCGTGGACGCCAGTCGGGGCGCCGGCCGGCCCGAAGCCACGTTCGTAGTCGAACGGCTGGTAGAAAACGCGGCCCGCGAGATGGGTATCGACCGGGCGGAGTTGCGCCGCCGTAACTTCATTCCGCCGGACGCCTTTCCGTATCAGACGCCCGTGCTCGTGGCCTACGATTCCGGTAATTATGCGCCAATCCTGGACAAAGCCCTGAACATGGCGGACTACGCGGGTTTCTCGGCCCGAAAGGCGGAGGCGGAGGCGCGGGGCAAGCTCCGTGGCATCGGCTTCTCGACCTATATCGAGGCTTGCGGTCTCGCGCCCTCGCAGGTCGTCGGCTCACTCGGCTGCGGCGTCGGGGTATGGGACTCGGCGCAGGTCCGGTTCAGCGCGACCGGCACCGTCACCGTCTTTTCCGGCTGTCTCAGCCATGGCCAGGGGCACGAGACCACCTTCGCCCAGATCGTCTCCGACCGGCTCGGCGTGCCGATCGAGAACATCGAGGTGGTCCAAGGCGACAGCGGGCGGGTACAAGTCGGTCTTGGGACCTACGGCTCGCGCAGCGGCGCGGTCGGCGGCTCGGCGATCGCCAAGGCCTGCGATAAGATCATAGCCAAGGGCAAAAAAATTGCGGCGCACCTATTGGAGGCCGCGGAAGCGGATATCGCCTTCGAGGCCGGCAACTTCACCGTCGCCGGCACCGACAGAACCAAGAGCATTGGCGAGATCGCTTTTGCGGCCTACATCCCGCACAACTACCCGCTGGATACGGTGGAGCCGGGCCTCGACGAGAACGCATTCTACGACCCGCCGAACTTTACCTACCCGGCGGGCTGTCACCTTTGCGAGGTGGAGGTCGACCCCGAGACCGGCGTCGTCGAAATCGTGAATTGGACGGCAGTGGACGACTTCGGCACGGTCATCAACCCGATGATTGTGGAAGGCCAAATCCACGGCGGCGTTGCCCACGGTATTGGCCAGGCGCTTTTGGAAGCCTGCGTCTACGACCAGGAGACCGGCCAGCTTCTGACCGGCTCGTTTTTGGACTACTGCATGCCGCGGGCCGACAACCTGCCGAGCTTCAAATTGGGCTTCACCGAGACTCCGTGCCCGCACAATCCGCTGGGCGTCAAGGGTTGCGGCGAGGCCGGCTCCATCGCCGCCCCGGCGGCGGTGATCAACGCGGTGACCGACGCCCTCGGGGTCAAGCATCTCGACATGCCGGCGACGCCCGAGCGGGTCTGGCGCGCCATTCGGCAAGCCGCCGAGTAAGGGAGGGCTGGAGCCATGTACAACTTCGCGTATCACCGACCGACCTCCCTCGCCGAGGCCGCCGAGCGACTGGGCGCGGCCGCGGAGGGCCAGCTGTTGGCGGGGGGTCAGACGCTCTTGCCCACCTTGAAGCAGCGCCTGGCTAACCCGTCGGACGTGATCGACCTGGCGGCCATCGCCGAGCTCAAGGGCATCCGCGTCGACGGCGGCAACCTGGTGATCGGCGCCATGACCGCCCACGCCGAGGTCGCCGCCTCGCCCGAGGTGACCGGCAGCATCCCGGCGCTGGCGCAGCTCGCCCAGCACATTGGCGACGCGCAGGTACGCAACCTCGGCACCCTCGGCGGCTCGATCGCCAACAACGATCCGGCGGCGGACTACCCGGCGGCGCTGGTGGGTCTGGGGGCGACGGTCAACACCAACACCCGCAGCATCGGTGCCGACGACTTCTTCACCGGCCTGTTCGAGACCGCGCTGGGCGAAAGCGAGATCGTCACCGCCGTCAGCTTCCCGATCCCGGAGCGGGCGGCCTACGCCAAGTTCCCGAACCCGGCCAGCCGCTACGCCATCGTCGGCGTGTTCGTCGCCCAGACCGCCGACGGCGTGCGAGTGGCGGTCACCGGCGCCGGGCGGGGCGGCGTGTTCCGCATGGGCGCCATGGAGCAGGCACTCAATGGCAACTTCGCGGCCGACGCGATTGCCGGTATTAGCGTTCCCGACGCCGATTTGAACGCGGATATCCACGCCTCGGCGGAGTACCGCGCGCATTTGGTCGGCGTGATGGCGAGACGCGCGGTCGCCCAGGCCACCGGTTGAGCGGCACACCCAGACACCAATAACAATCCGCTGCAACCAAACTCGTGCGGCGCCCCCGGGGCGCCGCCCTTGTTATCGGCTGGCCTTGAACGTCTCAGGCATCGCGGCTGTTGGCGACGGCGTCCCACTCGTATAGACAGAAGCGGCGATGGCTAACCGCGAAAAACCGCTGGACTACGCGGGCTACCTTAAGCTTCCCCGACTGCTGTCGTGCCAGGCGCGCGAAAGCGAGCGCCAGGGCCGCCCGGCCCATGACGAGATGCTATTCATCATCGTCCATCAGGCCTACGAGCTCTGGTTCAAGCAAGTCCTGTTCGAGCTGGACGCGGTGCAGGACATCCTCGGCCGGCCGGCGGTCGATGACCGCGACCTCGGGCGCCTGGTCAACGGCCTGCGCCGAATCGTCGAGATCGAGAAGCTGCTGATCCAACAACTGGACGTCCTGGAGACCATGACTCCCCTGGATTTCCTGGAGTTCCGCGACCTGTTGTTTCCGGCATCCGGATTCCAGAGCCTCCAGTTCCGCCTGATCGAAACCCGACTTGGCCTGACGCCGGAGGAACGGGTGGACTTCGGCGAACAGCCCTATGACACCCGTTTGGCGCCGGCCGAGCGCCGGCGCTTGCGCGAGGCCCAGTCCCAGCCGACCCTTCGCGATCAGGTGCAAGGGTGGCTGGAACGCACGCCCTTCGTCGACCTCGGCGACTATCGGTTCCAGGATGCCTACCGTCGGGCGGTTACCGACATGCTGGAGGGCGACGCGGCGCTGGTGCGTGACAACCCGGCGCTGGGCGATGACGAGCGACGGGCCGAGCTGGAGTCCCTGGCCGCGGCGCGGGCGCGCTTCGAGGCCATCTTCGACCCGGACCGCGACCTGATCGGTGAGGAGGCAGGGCGACTGTCGTGGCGGGCGCTTCAGGCGGCGCTATTCATCAACCTGTATCGCGACGAGCCGGTGTTGCAGCAGCCGTTTCGGCTCTTGAGCCGGCTCATGGACGTCGACGAAAGCCTGACCACCTGGCGCTACCGTCACGCGCTGATGGCGCAACGCATGATCGGGGCCAAGGTTGGCACCGGCGGCTCCTCGGGCCACGACTATTTGCGCCGGACGGCAGAGCGCCACCGGGTGTTCGCTGACCTGTTCGCGCTCTCGAGCTATTTTATCCCGCGCTCGAAGTTGCCGGCATTGCCGCCCGAGGTCCGGCGGGCCATGGGCTATCGGTATTCCGAAGAGCCGGGTTGAGCTACAAGCCCCATTTCTCCCGGTTCCTGGGGGCGGACCCCAGCCGCCTGCATTTCGCCGCCCACAGCCATCACTTCTGGCCCGACGTGACCCTGGAGGCCCAGCGGCAATGCTGGCTGGACGCGGCCCGGCTCGCCGACCGGAAGTGGGACAAAGTGTTCGCCGAAGTGATCCCGGCGGCGCAAGGCCACGTCGCCCGCGCGCTGAACTTGGCTGATCCGGCTTCAGTCGCCTTCGGGCCCAACACGCACATGTTCGTCATGCGCCTGTTGTCCTGCCTCCCGGCCGACCGGCCGGTGCGGGTGCTGACCACCGACAGCGAGTTCCACAGCGCCAACCGGCAGTTGCGGCGGCTCGAAGAGGAGGCGCTGGCGCGGGTAACGCGGGTGGCGAGCGAGCCGTTCGAGAGCTTTTCCCGGCGCTTCGGCGAGGCCGCCGCCGGCGGTGGCTACGACATGGTGTTGTTCAGCCAGGTGTTCTTCGACTCGGGCTACGCAGTTCCCGACCTGGCCGCCATTGTGGCGAGGGTGCCGGAGCCCGAGACCTTCATCGTGATCGACGGCTATCACGGCTTCCTCACCCTGCCTACCGACCTGTCCACCATCGAGCGCCGCGCCTTCTACCTTGCCGGGGGCTACAAGTACGCCATGGCGGGGGAGGGGGCGGCGTTCCTGCACGCGCCGCCGGGCTATGGGCCGCGCCCGCGCGACACCGGCTGGTTCGCGGCCTTCGAGGCGTTGCAAGGCGGTGCCGGCGCGGCGACGTCATTCGGCGACGACGGCTCGCGCTTTCTCGGCGCCACCTTCGACCCGGTCGGGCTCTACCGATTGAACGCGGTGATGGACTGGTTGCAGCGGTTGGGGTTGACGGTGGCCCGGATTCACGCCCACGCCCATGCCCTACAGCAGCGGTTCGTCGACCGCCTGGCGGCCTTGCGGCTAGAGACGCTCCACCCAGGCCAGCTGGTGGTCCCGCTGGAGCAACCCAGCCGCGGTCATTTTCTCACCTTTCGCACGCCGGCGGCGGGCGCGATTTATGACCGGCTGTTGGCGGCCAACGTGGTCACCGACCACCGCGGCGACCGCCTGCGCCTTGGCTTCGGGCTATACCACGACGACGACGACATCGAGCGCCTGTGTCACACGCTTCGCAGCACGCTCACCTGACCGTGCCACGTGCCGGCGACTACCCCGCCGCAGGGCTGGCGGCAACGTTTTCGTGGACGTTGGCGGCATCCGCCCTAATATCCCATGCTGATCATCAGGTGACCCATCGCGGTAGCGCCACCTCGCCTGGATTCGGAGTCCACATGACCGTTCCCCTCCCCGCCTCCATCGACGAGACCGTGGCGCTGCTCGCCGGCGGCGACTACATCGCCAACCGGCCGCTGGCGACCGCGGTGTATCTCGCGCTCAAGCTCGAGCGGCCGCTGTTCCTCGAGGGCGAGGCCGGGGTCGGCAAGACCGAGATCGCCAAGGTCCTGGCCGACACCCTGGGGCGCCGGCTGGTGCGCCTGCAATGCTACGAAGGCCTCGACGTCGCCGCCGCGGTCTACGAGTGGAACTACCCGCGCCAGATGATCGCCATCCGGCTGGCCGAGGCCGCCCGGGAGAGCCGCGAGAGCATCGAGGAGGAGATCTTCTCCCGTCGCTTCCTGATCGAGCGGCCGCTCCTGCAGGCGCTCAAGCCCGACCCCGAGGGCGGCCCGCCGGTGCTGCTGATCGACGAGCTCGACCGCGCCGACGAACCGTTCGAGGCCTATCTGCTGGAGGTGCTCTCGGACTTCCAGGTCACCATCCCCGAGATCGGCACCATCGGCGCCCCCGTCCCGCCCGTCGTCGTCATCACCTCGAACCGCACGCGGGAGATCCACGACGCCCTCAAGCGTCGCTGCTTCTACCACTGGCTCGATTACCCCGGGGCGGCCCGCGAGCTGCAGATCCTGGCGGTCAAGGCGCCGGGGGCGTCGGCCGAGCTCAGCCGCCAGGTGGTGGGCTTCGTGCAGGAGCTGCGCAAGGCGGACTTGTTCAAGCTGCCGGGCATCGCCGAGACCATCGACTGGACCCAGGCGCTGATGGCGCTCGACCGGATGTCGCTGACCCCGGAGGTGATCAGCTACACCCTGGGCACGCTGCTCAAGTACCAGGACGACATCGCCAAGATCCAGGGCGGCGAGGCGACCCGGATCCTGAGCCAGGTGCGTGAGGAACTGGCCGCCTCGGGGACCCACGGCTGATGCCGGAGGCGTTGCCGCTGCCGGTGCCCGACCAGGCCGGGAACGGCAAGCTGGTCGAGAACATCATGCATTTCGCGCGCACCCTGCGCGAGGCCGGACTGCCGCTGGGTCCGGGCCGGGTGTTGGAGGCGATCCGGGCGGTGCGGGCGGTGGGCTTGCGCCGTCGCGACGACTTCTACTGGGCGCTGCACGCGGTCATGGTCAACCGGCAAGATCAGCGCCAGCTGTTCGACCAGGCGTTCCACATCTTCTGGCGGGATCCTTCGCTCTTGGAGCGGGCGCTGTCGATGATCCTGCCGGGCCTCAGCGGCCCGGGCCGCGGGCGGGGCGCCGAGATCAGCCCGCGCCTGGCCGACGCCCTCAGCCGGGCCGGCCGGCGCGGCGGCGACGGGCCCGAGCCGGC
>JBHICX010000061.1:0-10144 GCA_046759805.1 Kiloniellales bacterium
GCGGCTGCTCGGCCATCACCTTCTCCAAGGCGTCATGACGGCGGCCGTGGGACGTCGTAATGCCAATGTAACGCACCCGACCTTGCGCCTTCCAATCCAATAGCGTCTCAAGGTGATTCTCCCAATCGAGCATGTTGTGAATCTGCATCAGGTCGAAACGATCCGTGCCCCACAGTCGCCGCGATGCCTCCATTTGCCTGACACCAAGCCATTTGAAAATCGTCCATACCTTGGTCGCGGAAAACAGCGAGTGCTTGTTGGGTATGCGCTCCAGGCAGTAACCGATGACCTCCTCGGATGAGCCGTACATTGGCGAGGAATCGATCACCGCGCCGCCCGCATCGAAAAAAGCTTCCAACACCTTGAGCCGCTGGGCACGCAAGGAGCTGTCGTCACCCACGTTGAAGGTGATCCACGAACCCATCCCAATCACCGGCAATCGTTCTCCCGTCGCCGGGACGGGTTTTGTCAGCACCGGCCGGGATGCGGCGAAAGCGCGACCGGAGCCGAAACGGACGGCGACGCCGAGGGCGCCTATCGCGGTCAGCAACGCGCGGCGACTCAGTTCCCGCTTGGTTCGCTTCATCTCCTGCTCGCTCAATCGCGCTGCCGGCCATAGGTCCGGTTGATATCAAGCGCCGGCCTTGGGGCGGCCACGCGCTGGCTGATAGCTAGACGATGCGATAGCGCCCGAGAATGAAGAACGTGAGCTACCGCGTCCATCACCTCACGGCCGTCACCATCCTGCGCAACCGATCGGGGGTCAATGGCCCCGTAGATTGACAGGCACCGGCACAAAATTGAACTGAAACTCCGAAAAAGCGACGGCTGATGTCCCACATTGATCTCTGCCCTCAAACGCAGACCGCACTCGATTGTCAATGACGTTAGAGAACAGGGTGTACGATAAGGGAGACGCGGGAGGCGGTTGGTTCACGCTGGGATGATTTGGCATGTCGCGTAGTCGCGAAGAACGGGTGCTGACGGAGGAGTTTGATAAGGACTATCGGCTTGCTCAGATGGAGGTCATGCGGGAGCTTGAGCGGGCGGTGTGCGGCTGTGATTACGGAGGCACAAGCTGGACCACGCAATCCGAAGCTCGACACGTGGGGCAATTGCTGGGGTTGGGGGCAGGCATGCGTCTCCTGGAGGTCGGAGCCGGCTCTGGTTGGCCGGGACTTTACCTGGCGAGAACAACGGGCTGCGATGTCGCGTTGGTGGACGTTCCGCTGGAAGGATTGCGTATCGCCGCGGAGAGGGCGGCCGTCGATCAACCGGCCGGCGAGTGTTGGGTGATACTTGCGGACGGTGCGGCCTTGCCGTTCAAGAACGGGGGGTTCGATGCGGTCAGTCACTCGGATGTACTGTGTTGTCTCGAGGCGAAGCTGCCAGTTCTGAGAGATTGCAGGCGGGTGGTTCGAACCGGTGGAAGAATGGTTTTCACGGTGATATCGGTCGCACCGGGCATCGCTTCTCCCGATTACAGGCGTGCCTTGGAGGCGGGTCCTCCATTCGTGGAGGCGCCGGTCGAGTATCCGATAATGCTAAAGCAGGCTGGCTGGAAAATCACCTATCACGCCGATCTGACGGCTGAGTATGTGGAGTCGGCACGGCGTTTGCTTCGTGAGCAGGAAGCGCGCGCAGCTAGGCTGAAGGAATTGCTTGGGGAGGCTCAGCTCACCGAACGGCTGGCCGGGCACCGCGCAACCCTTGGTGTGCTCGAACAGGGCCTCTTGAGGCGCGACCTGTTCGCTACGACAACGACCATGGCTTATGAACCGGAAAGCGAAGAGGGGGACCGGACAGGTGCATAATGGGCTCGGCCGTTGGGCGGGATGGCACTGCGACTGAGAGACAACCGCCCGTGGCTTCGAAATCTGCCATGGTGTCGCCCTTCGAATCTGTTGGCATCTTGATGCCGCACCAGCGGCAAGAGCATCCAGAACTATCAGGGTTGGCTCCGGGTCATTAGGCGACATGCGACGACCTCGTCGCGAATGTCAGGTTTCGGGCGAGAAGCAGAAATCCGAGCATCTGATGTTCTCTGATTCTATCGGCTGAGCGACTCGGCGCGGCCGATTTCGGGGTGGTCGGCGGCCTCGGTCAGCATGCGTGTCGTGAGTCAGACCGCGGCGTCGGACTGCACCGACCAGTGCGACACCAGGAGCGCCCGGGCGTCGGCGTAGAAGAAGGCCCGGCCCAAGCCGGATACCGCCTGCGCCCGGGCGCCGGCGCCCAGGGTCGGCACGGCAGGGTCGGGGGATCCTCTAAAGGTAGATGTCCACTACCGATTCCAGGGCCTCGATGTCGGTGACCAGGATGCTGCCCCGGCTTACCTTGACCCAGCCGCGCTCCTGCCAGGCGCTGAGCTGCTTGTTGATGCTTTCCCGGGTGACGCCGATCAGCGCCGCGATCTCACGCTGCGAGAGCTTGAGACGGACCAGGATTCCGTCCGGCCGAGGTTCGCCGTACTGCCGGGTGAAACCCAGCAAGCGCTTGGCGAGCCTGGATTCGACGTTGAGGAACAGCGAGTCCTCGATCAACTGGTTGGTGTGACGCAACCGACCGCAGAGCACCGACAACAGCTTGATGCATGTCTTCGGGTGACGCTCCAAGAACGGCAGGAACTCACGCCGTTCGAGCACCAGGACCCGGCACGCCTCCATGGCGATGGCGTCGGCGGTGCGTTCCCGTTTGTCGAGCAGGGCGATCTCGCCAAACACCTCGCCGGGATTGATGAAATCCAGGATGATCTCCTTGCCGTCGGGCGACACCGTGGAGATCTTCACCCGGCCCTCGACCACCGCCATCATGCCGCTGCCGGCGGCGCCTTTCTGGACGATGACGTCGCCCTTCGCGAATTTTTGCAGTCGCACGTAGCGGGACAGATTCTCGAGCGTCTCGGCCGGCAAATGGTGGAGCAGGAAATGCCCCTCCAGAATAGCCCTCTTTTCGAGCGGCCTAGCGGTCCTCATCGGCAGCCCCCTCCCACCTACCAAATCAGTAGACCATTGTTAGCGCCGCGTGGCGATCAAAAGCCACCACCGGCCGAGCGGCCGCGGGCACCGCCCACACATAGGTGCGCGCCAGCGCCGAATAGAACGCAAGCAGCGCCTCGCCATGCTGACGTACGGCGGATCAAGGTGGTGAACCCCGTAGGGCCGACAGCGACGGACAACTGCGACCAGCTCCGCGCCGCCCTCGCCAGCATCACCGACAACAGCTCAAGCCGGCCTGATGAGGCTCACCAACCTCGCGCGGTGCTACAGGGCGGTCAGCGCCCATTTGCGGGCGATGGCCAAGTCGTCTTCCGACAGCAGGTCCTCCTCTTCGTGCAGGCGCAACAATTCCTTTAGGAAGCGCCGAAGTCCCGTCGCCTTTATATCGACGCAAGTCACCAGCTCGCGCTTCTTGGCGTCGTAGTGGGCCTCGGCAATGAGGTCCTCCTCATACAGCTCTTTCAGTTCGGACAGGCGCTCCTCCAGGCTATCAAGTGACACTAGGACGCACCGCGGGGCCGGCGCCGGTACTCCATAGTACGGCGGTGCCGCATAGTAGCTTGGGGGAGGTGGCGCATAGCGGTGCACTGTTCGACCGAGATTCAGGTTCAAGGGGGGAAAGAACGTCCCTAGCCCGATGCCGATACCGCCCTTGGCCGGAGGGCGACCGCCGCCATTCCCACCCGGGGCAGGCGCTACAGGCGCGGGGCCGGGTGGGGCCGGCTGTGGAGGCGGCTGTGCAGCCGGCGAGCCTCCCCCACCCCAGGTTCCACCAGTGTTTGGAACCGGCATGCCTCCCCCGCCCCACTTTCCACCAATCTGCGGCGAGCCTCCCCCGCCCCAGGTTCCACCAGCCGGGAAGCCTCCCCCGCCGCCAAAGATTCCACCAGCCACGGCGGATTGTATACCAACTCCGGCAACAATCGACGAGGCCACGGCCGCTATCATTAGCACGCGTTTCATTTCTCTCTCCAAATGCTTGGACGTCTGCCGCACCGTGCGAGCGGCTCTCCAACATTAGGCTAGCTGAATTTTCTGAGCGCGAATGTGATCTCGCTTACAGTTTCGATGTGATCTTGCTCACAGATTCGAGGTCTTTCGGAACCCGGTCGCGGCGGCCGTACAGGGCGGAAGGCCGAAGCACGCAGGTCACCGAGGCACGCTGCGTCGAGGTCGGCTCCAATTGCGAGGCGGGGCGCTGAGTCCGCGGTTCGGACCAAATGGTGTTATGGCGGCGGTCAGTATCCAAGTCGCGTCGGCCATGCCCTAGAACCTGTCATCCCCCTGACCGGGCTTGGCGATGGTCATGGGACCCCGCCCCGATGATTCGGATCGAGGGGACGTCCGTGCGTTCAGGCGCGGGCGTCGATCAACGCCAGGAACCGCTCGAACAGGTAGTGGCTGTCCTGGGGGCCGGGGGAGGCCTCGGGGTGGTACTGGACCGAGAAGATCGGCTTGCCCTCGACCGCCAGCCCTTCGAGGGTGCCGTCGAACAGCGACACGTGGGTCGGCTTGACCCCCGCCGGCAGGCTGTCGGCGGTGACCACGAAGCCGTGGTTCTGCGCGGTGATCTCGACCTTGCCGGTCTCCAGGTCCTTCACCGGGTGGTTGGCGCCGCGATGGCCGTGGTGCATCTTCTCGGTCCTGGCCCCCAGCGCCAGCGCCAGAATCTGATGGCCGAGGCAGATGCCGAAGATCGGCAGGCCGCTGTCTATGAGCGCCCGCACAACCGGCACCGCGTAGGCGCCGGTCGCCGCCGGGTCGCCGGGTCCGTTGGAGAGAAAGATGCCGTCCGGGCGATGGCGCAGGATGTCGTCGGCGCCGGCGTTCGCCGGCACCACGGTCACCCGGCACCCGGCGGCGGCGAGACAGCGCAAGATATTGCGCTTGGCCCCGTAGTCCACGGCGACCACGTGGTGTCGGGGCGTGCTCTGCCGGCCATAGCCGTGGCCCAGCCGCCAGCGGGTCTCATCCCAGCTATAGCTCTGCCGGCAGCTCACCTCGAGCGCCAGGTCCATGCCTTCCAGGCCCGGCCACCGGGCCGCCTGGGCGTGCAGCGCGGCCACGTCGAGGCGACCGTCCGGGGCATGACACAGCGCCCCGTTCGGGGCCCCGGCATCGCGGATGCGGCGGGTCAGCCGGCGGGTGTCGACACCGGCAATCCCAATGAGGCCGTGGGCGGCGAGCCATTCGTCGAGATGCCGGGTGGCGCGGAAGTTCGACGGCTCGGTAATCTCGGCGCGCAACACGCAGCCGCGCGCCGCCGGGGTCATGGTCTCGATGTCCTCCGGATTGGTGCCGACATTGCCGATGTGGGGGAAGGTGAAGGTGATGATCTGCCCGGCGTAGGAGGGGTCGGTCAGGATCTCCTGGTAGCCGGTGATCGAGGTGTTGAAACAGACCTCGCCCACGGCCGTCCCCTCGGCGCCCACGCCCCGGCCCCAGAACAGGGTGCCGTCGGCCAGCACCAGCGCCGCGGTGGCGCCGGGTGGCGGGCGCCCTTGGGCGACGCCCCGAGGCTCGGACGGCGGCCTCCGCACCATGACCTCCGATCCCCCTCATTCGCACGGGATGCCGCTCGGATGGCGGCACACCGATATCCGCTGGGGCCGCCTCGATGATCCGGGTTCTACGCAAATCGGGTGCCGCCGTCAAGCCGACAGCACCGCATTTATCGATATTTTTCAACGTGTTATATGAAAGCCGGTGGTTTGCCATCGGGGCCGTTATCCTGTAGGGTCATCTCTCGTTCATGGCTCGGCAGAGGGAGCGTTTGGTGCTGCGCCAGCGTCTTAATGACGCGCTGAAGGACGCGATGAAACGCCGGGCCGAGCTCGAGGTGTCCACGCTTCGGCTGATTCTGGCGGCGATCAAGGACCGCGACATCGCGGCGCGCGGCAAGGGCCAGCCCGACGGCATTGACGACGACGAGCTGTTGGGGCTCTTGCAGACCATGGTGAGGCAGCGCCAGGACGCGATCGCCCTTTATGAACAGGGGGGCCGGCTGGAGTTGGCCGAGCGGGAGCGAGACGAGATCGGCGTCATCGAGACCTACCTGCCGCGGCAGCTGGACGAGGACGAGATCGCGGCGGCCGTCAAGCAAGTGATCGACGAGACCGGCGCCGCCAGCCTGAAGCACATGGGGGCGACGATGGCGGAGCTCAGGCGGCGCTACGCCGGGCGCATGGACTTCGCCAAGGCGAGCGGCATGGTCAAGCGGCAGCTGAGTTGAGCCCCTGCGGCGGACCGGTGCCCGAGGGCAATCGGATCGGCGCCGCCACCCGGAGGACAGGAGACATGAACATGATCGCCGTCCGCTTGCGGCCTGCGCTGCCGGCCGCCGCGGTCCCGGGCCGCTAGCGCCGGGCTTTCCGCCAGCCCGCCGGCGATGGCCTTTCCGCCCGAGTTCCTCGACGAGATCCGGCACCGCGTGGCGCTGTCGCAGGTGATCGGGCGCAAGGTGCAATTGACCAAGCGTGGCCGCGAGTTCGTCGGCCTGTGCCCGTTCCATGACGAGAAGACGCCGTCGTTCACGGTCAACGAAGCCAAGGGCTTCTTTCACTGCTTCGGCTGCGGCGCCCATGGCGACGTGATCGGCTTTGCCATGCAGGCCGATAAGCTGAGCTTTCCCGAAGCCGTCGAGCGGCTGGCCCGCGAGGCCGGTCTGGAGGTGCCGGCCCCGACGCCCGGCGAGCGCGCCCGCGCCGAGGCCCGCATGACGCTCATCAAGGTGATGGAGGCCGCTTGCGCCTGGTTCGAGCGCCAGCTGCGGCTGCCGGTCGGACGCTCGGCGCTGGCCTATTTGCACGGCCGCGGGCTCGACGACGAAACCATCCGCGGCTTTCGGCTCGGCTTCGCGCCGCCGGGCCGCCGCGGCGCCGATCGCCTGCTCATGGCGGGGCTCGGCCATGAGGCGTTCAATGAGGAGGTACTGGTCGAGGCCGGGCTGATGAGGCGGCCCGAGGACGCCGACAAGGCCTTCGACTACTTCCGCAACCGGATCATGTTCCCGATCGGCGACCGCCGCGGCCGGGTGATCGCATTCGGCGCCCGGGCCATGGGCGACGGCCAACCGAAGTACCTCAACTCGCCGGAGACTCCGTTGTTCACCAAGGGACGGACGCTGTACCGCCTGGCCGAGGCGCGCGCGGCGGCGGCCGAGGGCCGCGAGGTGATCGTCACCGAGGGCTACATGGACGTGATCGCGCTCAACCGGGCCGGCTTTACCGGGGCGGTGGCGCCGCTTGGCACTGCCGTCACCGAGGCGCAGATCGAGGCGCTGTGGCGCCTGGCGCCGGAGCCCATCCTCTGCTTCGACGGCGACGAGGCCGGCCGGCGCGCCGCCATCCGGGCGGCCGAACGGGCGCTGCCGTTGCTCATCCCCGGCAAGTCATTGCGGTTCGCCGAACTGCCGCCCGGCGAGGACCCGGACAGCCTGATCGCCCGGGGCGGGGCGCAGGCCATGCGCGAGGTACTGGACCAGGCCGAGCCGCTGGTCGAGGTGGTGTGGCGGATGGAGACGGCGGGGGCGAAGATCGACACGCCGGAGCGCCGGGCCGACCTGCGCCGGCGGTTACGCGACCGGGCGTTTCACATCGCCGAGCGCTCGGTGAGCCAAGCCTATCTGGCCGATTTCCAGGGCCGACTCGACCGCGCCTTCGGCCGCGCCTTCACGCCCGGCGGCCGGCGGCAACCGGTGGCGCAGGGGCTCGGCGGGCTGCCGGAAGGGCGCGGCACGCGGGTGCACCTCAAGCACGACGAGCTCAAGCAACGCATCCTGATCGCCACGGCCCTGAACCACCCGCGGCTGATGGAGGAGTTCGGTGACGCGCTGGACGCCCTGGTCTTCGCCGACGCCGATCTCGACCGGCTGCGCCGGGCGCTGTTGCAGGCCGTCGCCGCCACGCCGGGTCTTGACGCGGCCACACTCAGGGGCCACCTCAATGATCGCGGGTTCGCACGGCTGCTCGATGAGTTGTGGCAAGACGCCAACGTACGCGCTAGTTTCGCTCGGCCCGACGCCCCGCTCGCAGTGGCCCGCGACGGCTGGCGACAGACGTATTTGCGTCTCTTGTTACCGGCCTTGCGGGCGGAGTTCCGGGAGGCCCAGCAGGCGTTCGCCGAGGCACTGACGGAGGATAGCCAGTCACGCTTCAATGCCGCCCGTGAGCGACTGGCCGCCGCCGAACAGGAGGCGGCGCAGGCGGAGGGCTTCGAGGCGGCGGCGCTGCCGCGGTCCGACGCGTCGCCGCAGCAGGCCAACGGCTCGCAACGCAGTACCTAGGCGCGCCGGGCGGCCGTCCGCTTGAGGTTGTCGAGCCCCCATTAGCGGGTAGGTTTATCGGGAAGGAGTCACATGGCGAGCAAATCGGCGGCGCCGGAAGACGAAACCATCAACCCCGAGGAGTCGGTGGACGGTCCGCTCATGGACGACATGGCCGCGGCGATCAAGAAGATGCTCGGCCGCGGCAAGGAACGCGGATACGTCACCTACGACGACCTGAACGCCGTCATCCCGCCCGACCAGGTATCGTCGGAGCAGATCGAGGACGTGATGGCGCTGTTGAACGAGCTGGGCGTCAACGTGGTCGAGTCCGAGGAGACCGAGGACTCCGGCGACGGCGAGGCCGCCGACGACGACGAGCCCGAGTCCACCGAGGTGGTCGAGTACCAGGGCGGCGGCAACGTCGGCGACGACGAGATCGGCCGCACCGACGACCCGGTGCGCATGTACCTGCGTGAAATGGGCAGTGTCGAGCTGTTGTCGCGCGAGGGCGAGATCGCCATCGCCAAGCGCATCGAGGCCGGGCGGGAGATGATGATCGGCGCCATCTGCGAGAGCCCGATGACCTACCATGCCATCATCCAATGGCGCGACGCTTTGGTCGACGGACGGATGCCGCTGCGCGACATCATCGACCTGGACGCCACCTATGGCGACGGTCCCGTGATGTCCAGACCCGACACCCGCGTGCCGGCCCAGGGCGACGGCGGCGGACCCGACCAGACGGCGACGACGACGCCGGCTCCGGACTCGCCGCCGTCCGCCGCCCTAGATCGGGAAGACGAGGCGGCGGCGCCGGCGGGCCGGGCTGAGGACCAGGACCGGGACCCGGCAGAAGACGAAAAGAACCGCGGCGACGCCGAGGACGAGGACGAGGACGAGGACGTGACGGTTTCGCTGGCCGCCATGGAACAGGCGCTGATGCCGCAGGTGCTGAAGACCTTCGACAAGATCGCCGCCACCTACCGCAGGTTCAAGAAGGTGCAGAACAACCGCAACGCCACCTTGCTGAGGGGCGGGACGGTCTCCAGATCGAGCGAGCGGCGCTACCAGCGGCTCAACGCCGAGCTGGTGGACCTGGTGCAGACCGTGCGTCTCAACAACAACCGCATCGAGGCGCTGGTGGACCAGCTGTACGGGCTCAACCGTCGCCTGCTACGGCTCGAGGGCGGGCTGTTGCGCCTGGCGCTCGACCGCGGGGTCAGGCGCGAGGAGTTCCTGGAGCACTATCACGGCAGCGAACTCGACCAGGGCTGGCTCGACCGGATCACGACGTTGCCCGGCAAAGGGTGGAAGACCTTCGCCAAGAGGGATGCCGCCGAGGTTGCCGAGATCCGCGAGGAGATCGCCAAGATTGCCGCCGGCACCGGGCTGCACCTGCACGAGTTCCGCCGCATCGCGCAGACGGTGCAGCGCGGCGAGCGCGAGGCCGGCCGGGCCAAGAAGGAGATGGTCGAGGCCAACCTGCGCCTGGTGATCTCGATCGCCAAGAAGTACACCAACCGGGGCCTGCAGTTCCTGGACCTGATCCAGGAGGGCAACATCGGGCTGATGAAGGCGGTGGACAAGTTCGAGTACCGCCGCGGCTACAAGTTCTCGACCTACGCCACCTGGTGGATCCGCCAGGCGATCACCCGCTCGATCGCCGACCAGGCGCGCACCATCCGCATCCCGGTGCACATGATCGAGACCATCAACAAGCTGGTGCGCTCATCCCGCCAGATGCTGCACGAGATTGGCCGCGAGCCGACCCCGGAGGAGCTGGCGGTGAAGCTGGCCATGCCGCTGGAGAAGGTACGCAAGGTGTTGAAGATCGCCAAGGAGCCGATCAGCCTCGAGACCCCGATCGGCGACGAGGAGG
>JBHICX010000062.1:0-9924 GCA_046759805.1 Kiloniellales bacterium
GAAGCGAAGCCCCGGCTTCGCGCAGGCAGGTACGCTTGGGGTGGCCGGGAGGGGGAGTGGGCTGGAGCGATTCCACGTGAGGGATGCTGATCTAGTTCATGGTGCGGCGAGGGATGTATTTCCCGCCTGCGAACCCGTCGAAGAACTCGTCGGTCGCCGGGTGAACAATGGGCTCGTCGCTATCGTCGGCCTTGAGGTTGCGCTCCGCCACGTAGGTGCCGTGGATGCCGTTGTGCACCAGCACGTGGTACCATGGCTGGTCCTTGGGCGGCCGGGTGCGGGCCACGGTCTCGTACCACTCCTCGGTGCCCTGGAACACCGGGTCGACGTCGTAGACGACCCCGCGGTAGTCGAACAAGCGATGCTCGACCAGCTGCCCCACCTGGAACTTGGCCCGCCTGGCGCTCATGGCAATGGCGTTCCGTTGGCCCGCAGTGATGATTGACTATCCGATTGCCGGGCGGCTTTCCAGCGGCAATTCACCACCACCGGTGGCGAACGCCGCCACCATCCATGTGCTTGATCGCCTTGGAGGCCTGGTGCAAGCGATCCATCAGCACAACTCGAAAATGAAGCCCCGATGCCCGGCACGGGCATCGGGGCCGAACATGCCGCCCGGTTACCGCGCCGCCCCCGACCGGGCGGAGAGCGCGCGAGCGACCTTACATGGTGGCCGGGTAGTCGTGCAGCTCACCGTTCTTGTAGATCTTGAACCGGTAGCTCTCGGTCACCTGCATGCCGTCCTCGTCCATGGCCTTATCGCCGGTGACGCCGAGGTAGTCCTTTGACACGACGGGCAGGGCTTTCCTCACCGCGTCGGGATCGCTCGAGCCCGCCTCGTCGATGGCAAGGGCCACCAGCATCATGGCGTCGTACGCGTAGGCACCCCAAACCGTCGGTGGCGGCTCCCCGTACTTCGCCTCGTATGGTTTGGCGTACACCTTTTCACTGGGTTTGGCCCCGGCCACGAACCCTTTCACCCCCTCGGCCGCCTCCGGGATTTGCTTGAGCTCGGTGGACCACATCCCCATGTAGTCGGCGTACCAGCCCTTCGGGGGCTTGAGCCCCTGCTCGAACGCCTGGCGGAAGATCAGGCGCGACTCGGTGCCATAGGCCGTATAGAAGGCCGCCTCGGGTTGCGGCGCGAAGACCTGCTTCACTTCCGCCCGATAGTCCGGCTTCTCCAGCTCGTAGCGCACGGTCGAGACGCACTCCCCGCCCAGCTCCTTGAGTGCCTTGCAGGAGGTGAGCTCGATGCCGATCCCGAACGGGTTGTTCGGCGTAATCGAGCCGAACTTCTTGACCCCGCTGTCCTTGAAGGCAAACTCCGCGAGAGCGGCGCCGGCGATGTCGTCGAGGGCTATTGTGTTGAAGAAGTAAGGACCGATGTCGCGCAGCGCCGGCGAGGTCGATGCGATGGAGATCTGGACCCTCTTGTTCTCGTTGGTAAACTGGCCCGTCGGCAGGGATAAGCCGCTCGAGTACTCGCCAATCACCACTGGCACGTTGTCGACGTTGACCAACTTGCGTACCGCGTCCATGGCCGAAGCGGGCCGGGATTCGGTGTCCTCGACGATGATTTCTACCGGCTTGCCGAGAAGTCCCGGGCCGATCGAGTGGGTCTTGCCGCCCTTGAGCGGCACCTGATAGCCGGCGTTGACACGCTCGAGGGCGAGGCGCAGCCCCCGCTCCATGTCCTGGCCCTGCACGGCGTTCGTGCCGGTCAGCGACGTCAGCATACCGAAGACGACCTTGTCCTGGGCAAGGGCCGGCGCGGACGCCAGCGCGCTCGCCAGCGCTACCCCCAGGACAGAACCAAGCAAGCGTTTCACGGATGTCATGAGTACCTCCCTGTGTATTGTCGAATTATGTCGAGATGGTTCCTTATTCCTCTGCCTTTTGCAAGAGCCAAGGGCGGGGCCTGTCGGGCATGGCTTCTTCACCACTCCTTGTCGCGGCTCACGGCACGACCGACGCGCCGAGATACGCCTCCCGGATTTTCTCGTTGCCGAGGATGTTCTGGGCACGGTCCTCGAATGCGTTCTCTCCGTCCACCAGCACGTAGCAGCGGTCCGAGACTTCCAGCGAGCGGTGGGCTTCCTGCTCCACAATGATGACCGCCCGCCCCTGCTGGTGGATTTCGGCGACCTTGTCGAACACCTCGCCGGCCATCCGCGGGGAAAGCGCCGCCGAGGGCTCGTCAAGCATGAGCAGGCTGGGCTCCGTCATGAGCGCCCGCGCCATGGCAAGCATCTGGCGCTCGCCGCCGCTCAAAGTGCGCACCCGCTGGTTCTTTCGCTCGGCAAGCCGGGGAAAGCGATGGTACAGCTCTTCCAGCCTCTCTTTCACGCGCTCGCGTGGAACGATGTAGCCGCCCATCCGCAGGTTCTCGGCGACGGTGAGCGAAGGGAAGACGTTTTCGAGCTGGGGTACATAAGCGAGCCCTTTGCGCACCCGCTCGTCGGGCCTCAGAGCGGTGATGTCTTCGCCGTTGAACCGGACGCGCCCCGGGTTCACGACCAGGTAACCCATGATGGCCTTGAGCAGCGTGCTCTTCCCGGCGCCGTTGGGTCCGATGATCGTCACCACCTCCTGGGCGCCGACGTGGATGCTCACCCCATGCAGGACCTCGGCGTCGCCGTAGCCCGTGTGGATGTCTTCGGCTTCAATCGCTGCCATCGCCTGTCTCTTGCCGTGTTGGCTCGCTCTCATCGTCCCCGCATGGCCTGCAATCATGCGGTCGCCGCTTCCCGCTCGCGCTGTCGCGGCGCGATATAGGCCTTAAGCACATCGTCCCGCCTCAGGGTCTCCTCCGCCGGCCCGTGCGCAATCACGTGGCCCGCGTCGAGCACCGAGACCACGTCGCAGACCTCGCGGATCACCCGCATGTTGTGCTCGACGATCAGAAAGTTCTGCCCATCGTCCCTGAGGCGGCGCATGACGTCCAGGATGTCGTCGATGAGCCTCGGGTTGACGCCCGCCACCGGTTCGTCCAGGAGCACCAGCTGCGGTTCGACCATGAGCGCTTGGGCGAGCGAGAGGAGCTTCAACTGCCCCCCGGACAGACTGCCGGCGTACGCGTTGGTCTGGCCCCTGAGCTTCACCAGGTCGAGCAGGTAACGCGCCCGTTCCAGGTTCTCGCGCTCCTGCCGACGCACTTCGCGGTAGCGAAGCACCGTGTTGAGGATACCTTCGCCCAGTTGCCGCTGTGGGCCGAGCAGCATGTTCTCCATCACTGTCATGCGCCGCGGGTTTATATTCGCCTGGAACGTGCGGCAGAGCCCGCGCCTGGCGATCCAGTCGGGCCGCAGGCCGTCGAGCGACCTCCCGTTGAAGGTGATGTGTCCGAGATCGGGGGCCATGAACCCGGTGATGACATTGAACAGGGTGGTCTTGCCCGAGCCATTGGGGCCGATGAGCCCGTATATGGTGCCGGCGGAGACCTCGAGCGAGACGCCGTCGAGCGCCTTCAGCCCGCCGAACGACTTGTGGACATCCTGAACGGTCAGGAGGACGTCAAGCTTCATAGCGCCGCCGCCTTTCTGGCAGGATCCCGTCAGGACGGTACAGGATAACCAGGATAATCAGGAGTCCGATGAAGATCATGCGCAGCGGGCCGATCAGCGAGGCGTCGATGGGCAGGAGATCGTCCAGGAACCGGGTCGAGTTGTAGATCGACTGGACCACGACGGTTCCCAATAAGGCACCCAGGTAGTTGCCGGCGCCGCCCAGGATCACCATCGCCCATACCAGGAAGGTTTCAAGCGGCAGGAAGTAGTCGGGCGCGATGAACGCGTTGTAGTGCGCGAACAGGCTGCCGGCGGCCCCGCCCAAAGCCCCGCCCAGGGCCATCGCCCGGATGCGCAGGCTTCTGACGTTCTTGCCCAGGGCCAACGGCACCTCGTCGCCCTCCCGCATCGCCTTCAAGGCCCGGCCGAACGGCATCCTGGTGAGCCAGATGATGATGGCGAAGCTGATCCCAAGGCACACCAGCACGAGCGTCAGGTAGAAGTAGCCGTATGTCTCGACGGAAAACAGCTCGCGCAGCGGCCGCGGGATGCCGCCGACACCAAACTGCGCGCCCACGTAAGGGCCTTTGAGCGACTGGTTGAGGAAAATGAGGCGCACGATTTCGGCCGCCGCGAGGGTGCTGATCGCCCAGTAATCCTGCTGCAGGTTCGCGGTCGGCAGGGCCATCAAGATGCCGAACAGCGCCGCGGTGGCGATGCCGCCTACGAAAGCAAGCGGAATCGGCAGCCCGGCCAACATGACCAGGATGGTCGAGATGTAGGCGCCGAGCATGAAAAACGCCACATGGCCGAAATTGGCCAGGCCCGTCCCCCCATACTGGAAGTTGAGGCTGAGACTCAGTATCCCCCAGATTGCGATCATGGTGAGAAGGTAGACGATGAAGTCGATCATCGGGCCTTCGCTCCGAGCAGGCCACGCGGGCGCACCAGCAGCACCAGGATGAGGATGGCGAACGCGATCCCGGCCTTGTAACCGGTCGGGATGTAAACGTACTGCGCGGACACGAGTCCGGTGTGACTCAGCAGTGCCCCCCAGTCGATGCTGAGCCCAACGTTTTCCGCGAATCCAAGAATCACGGCGCCCAACATGGCGCCGTACGGCTGACCAATACCGCCCAGGATGGCTGCGGCGAACACCGGAATAATGATGGCGAAGCCCATGTTCGGCTGCAGCTGGGTGTCGAGGGCGATCAAAATACCCCCGAGCGCGGCAAAGGCGCAGCCAATGAACCAGACCACCTGGATCACGCGCTCGGTGTAAATTCCGTTGGCTTCGGCGAGCTGCTGGTTGTCCGCCGTGGCGCGCATGGCAGTGCCCAGCTTGGTGCGATTGAGTAGGAGGTGAAAGGCGAGCATCGAGACGCACGCGACGGCGATGATCCCCGCTTGCACCGGGGTTAGCCGGCCCCCCAGGACCTCCCATGGTCGCTGCAGACCCAGCTCGTAAAAATAGGGCGAGGGCCCCCCGAACATGCGCACCGCCTCGCGCATGGCAATGCCCAGGGCAAACGACGTGATCATCAACATGATCGGTGTGCTACGGCGCAGACGCGCGAAGATCGCGCGGTCGCAGCCGATCCCGAGGCCACCGGCCACAACCATGGCGATGATACTGGCGATAACCATGTTGAAGCCGAGGCCGCTCGACAGGAACAGGGCAACATAGGCGCCGATGGTGGCGAATTCGACGTGCGCGAAGTTGGGAAAGCGCAGCACGCTGTAGACCAGGGTGAGGCCCACCGCCAAGAGCGAGAGTTCCGACGCCCGAACCAGGCTGTCGAGAACGACCTGGATCACGAAATGCCCTCCGTTCCGGCGGGCGGTGCCCTCGGATGGCAACCCCAGCGGCCGTCGTTCTCATACCGTAAAGGCCAAGTGACTTGCAACGGTCGGCCCTTCCTCATCAAACTCTAGGTATGGCCGCGACCCCGTCCTCCGCCGATCGGTTCGTCGGCTGCCTCATCGGGCAGTGCCTGGGCGACGCGCTCGGTTTCGTGGTCGAGGGCTATCCGCCCGAGGTGTGCCGGCATTACGTGGACACCGTCTTGCGCGCCGGCAAGGCGGGGGAACACGCCCGGGCGCCGTTCCTGTTCGGCCAGTACAGCGACGATTCGCAGCTGGCCCGCGAGATGCTGTCGAGCTTCGTCGCGTGCGGTCGTTTCGAGCCCGCCGACTATGCGGCGCGCATCGCCGCCATCTTTGCCGAGGACCGCATCGTCGGGCGCGGGCGCGCCACCGAGGCGGCGGCACGGCGGCTCGCCGCCGGGGTGCCGTGGCAGGAGGCCGGGACGCCGCCGCCCCAGGCCGGCAACGGCAGCGCCATGCGCGCCGGCGCGGCCGGGCTCATCGCCGCCGGGGCGGACCCGGACCGGCTCATCCGCGTGGCGCACGACCAGGGCCGCATCACCCATGCCGACCGGCGCTGCTCGGCCGGCGCCGTCTGTGTCGCCGGGGCGGTCTGGCAGGCGCTGAATGGAGGGCCGGCCCGCCTCCCGAAGTCGTACGGCCCGTCGCCCGAAGGCTATGGGCCGCAGGGCGGAGGGCAGGTCGACCGGCCGGGCTGGCTCGACTGGCTGGCGGCCCGGAGCCAGCCGTTCGACCGGACCTTCGCCGGCGGGGTACGGGCGCTCGCCGGCTGGCTCGAGCTGCCGCCCGAGGCGGCTGAGGTCGAGATCGCCCGGGTCGGCATCGAGCCCGGCTTTTCCGACCGCTGGCTCGGCATCTCGCCGTTCGTCACCACCAGCGTGCTGTGGAGCCTGTACGCCTTCTTCCGCTCGCCCGACGACTACTGGGAGACCATTTGCACCGCCATCGCCGTGGGCGGCGACGTCGACACCACGGCGGCCATGGCCGGCGCCATCAGCGGCGCCCACAACGGCCGCGCCACGGTCCCGCCGGCCCTGGCCGCGCGCCTCACCGACCAGGGGACCTGGGGTCATGATGCGTTGGTGGAGCTGGCGCTCTCCGCGCATCGCCTGGCCACCGGCGCCGCCGATTGAGCGCCGGCAGGGGCCCGGCGTGGTGCCGGCTTTGCTTCCGGGCACCCGCCGAGTAACCTGGACCGCCGGGCCGGCGTCGGGTCGGCGGCGGTGCGGCGGTCGGCGGACGGTCACGGGATGACACCAGCACGCCAGCGGAAGATTCGAAAGCTGTTGGTGGCCAACCGCAGCGAGATCGCCATCCGGGTATTTCGGGCGGCGACCGAGCTCGGCATCCGCACCGTCGCCGTCTACGCCCATGAGGACCGCTTTGCGCTGCATCGCTTCAAGGCGGACGAGAGCTACCCGGTGGGGCGCGGCGGCGAGCCGGTGCGCGCCTATCTCGACATCGCGGAGCTGATGCGCGTTGCCGCCGCGGCCGAGGTCGACGCGATCCACCCGGGCTATGGCTTCCTGTCGGAGAACCCGGAGCTGGCGGAGGCCTGCGCCGAGGCCGGCCTCGTCTTCATCGGGCCGCCGGCCGGGCTGTTGCGGCGCCTGGGCGACAAGGTCGAAGCCAAGGCGCTGGCCCGCGCGGCCGACGTTCCGGTGGTGACGGCGACCGGGCCGTTGCCCGAGGACCCGCGCCGGGCCGCCGCCTTGGCCGAGGACATCGGCTTCCCGCTCATGATCAAGGCCAGCTGGGGCGGTGGCGGCCGCGGCATGCGGGTGGTGGGCACGGCCCAGGAGCTTGCCGGCGAGGTCGCCGCCGCCCGCCGCGAGGCCCACGCCGCGTTCGGCCGGGACGAGGTGTTCGCCGAGAAGCTCATCGAACGCGCCCGCCACGTCGAGGTTCAGGTGCTGGGCGACGCCCACGGCAACGTGGTGCATCTGTTCGAGCGCGACTGTTCGGTGCAGCGGCGACACCAGAAGGTGGTCGAAACCGCGCCCGCCGCCTGGCTCAATGAGGACAAAAGGGGCGAGATCTGCGCCGCCGCGGTGCGTCTGGCACGGGCGGCGGACTACCGGAACGCCGGCACGGTCGAGTTCCTCTGCGACCTCGACGCGCGCGACTTCTACTTCATCGAGGTCAACCCGCGCATCCAGGTCGAGCACACGGTAAGCGAACAGGTGACCGGGGTCGACCTGGTGAAGGCGCAGATCCGCCTGGCCGAAGGTGCCCGCATCGGCACCCCGGAGAGCGGCGTGCCGGCGCAGGCCGAGATTCGCCACCACGGCTTCGCCATGCAGTGCCGGATCACCACCGAGGATCCGGAGAACCAGTTCGTGCCCGACTACGGCCGCATCACCGCCTATCGCGGCGCCACCGGCTTCGGCGTGCGGCTCGACGGCGGCACCGCGTTCTCGGGCGCGCTCATCACCCCTTATTTCGATTCGCTGTTGGAGAAGGTCACCGTCTGGGCGCCGACGCGGGAGGAGGCCATTTCGCGCATGGACAGGGCCTTGCGCGAGTTCCGCATCCGCGGCGTGAAGACCAACCTGTTGTTCCTGGAGGCGGTAATCAACAACCCGCGGTTTCGCGCCGACGAGCTCACCACCCGCTTCATCGACGAGACGCCGGAGCTGTTCCATTTCCCGCCGCGTCGCGACCGGGCGACCCGGCTTTTGAGCTTCATCGGCGAGGTCCTGGTCAACGGCAACCCGGAGGTTGCCGGACGCGCGAGGCCCGAGCCCTGGCCGCCGGCGGAGACGCCGCGCCTGGAGCCCGACAACCAACAGGGGACCCGCGACCGGCTCAAGGCCCTAGGCGCCGAGAAGTTCCTCCGTTGGATCAAGGACGAGAAGCGGCTTTTGGTCACCGACACCACCTTCCGCGACGCCCACCAGTCGCTGTTGGCGACACGGATGCGCAGCGACGATCTGACCCGCGTCGCCCCCGCCTATCAGGAGGGGTTGAAGGGCTTGTTCTCGCTCGAGGTGTGGGGTGGGGCCACCTTCGACGTCGCCATGCGGTTCCTGAAGGAGGACCCGTGGGAACGGCTGGCGACTCTGCGCGCCCATATCCCCGGCATCTTGCTGCAGATGCTGCTGCGCGGCGCCAACGCCGTGGGCTACACCAACTACCCGGACAACGTGGTGCGCTTCTTCGTCGCCCAGGCGGCGGCGGCGGGCATCGATCTGTTCCGGGTCTTCGACTCCCTCAATTGGGTCGAGAACATGCGGGTCGCCATCGACGCGGTGCGGGAGACCGGCGCCTTGTGCGAGGCGGCGATCTGCTACACCGGCGACATCACCGACCCGCGGCGCCCTAAGTACGACCTCGGCTATTACGTCGGGCTGGCGCGCGAGCTGGAGGCCGCCGGCGCCCAGATCCTGGCCATCAAGGACATGGCCGGGCTGTGCAAGCCGGAGGCGGCGCGGCGGCTCATTACCGCGCTGCGCCAGGAGACGGGGCTGCCGATTCATTTCCACACCCACGACACCGGCGGCGCCGCGGCGGCCAGCGTGCTGGCCGCGGCCGAGGCCGGGGTCGACGCCGCCGACGCGGCGATGGATCCGTTGAGCGGGATGACCTCGCAGCCGAGCCTGGGCGCCATCGTCGAGGCGCTGCGCTACACGCCGCGCGACACCGGCCTGCCGCGCCCGGCGATCGCCGGCGTGGCCCGCTATTGGGACCACGTGCGGCGCTTCTACGGGGCGTTCGAGAGCGACATGCGGGCCGGCACCTCCGAGGTCTACGAGCACGAGATCCCCGGCGGCCAGTACACCAACCTGCGCCAGCAGGCGCGGGCGCTGGGGCTGGAGATGCACTGGCCGCAAGTAGTCGAGGCCTATGCCGCGGTGAACCGGATGTTCGGTGACGTCATCAAGGTCACGCCGACCTCGAAGGTGGTCGGCGACATGGCGCTGTTCATGGTCTCGCACGGGCTGACGCCGGAGGAGGTCGAGGACCCGCAAAGCGAGGTCGCGTTCCCGGATTCCGTGGTCGCCTTCTTCCGCGGCGAGCTGGGCCAGCCGCCGGGCGGCTTCCCGCCGGCGCTGCAGCGCAAGGCGCTGCGCGGCGAGACGCCGCTTGCCGTGCGCCCCGGCTCGGTCTTGCCGCCGGCCGACCTCGAGGCGGAGCGCGAGGCACTCCAGCACAAGCTGCGGCGCGCCGTCAGCGACTTCGAGCTCGCCGCCTATCTGCTGTATGGGCAGGTGTACCTGGACTACGCCGATCACCGGCGGGCCTATGGCAATGTGGGCCTGCTGCCGACGCCGGTGTTCTTCTACGGGCCCGAGGCCGGCGACGAGTTCGCCGTCGACATCGATCCCGGCAAGACCCTCATCATCCGCTATCTGGCCACCGCCGAGCCCAATGCCGAGGGCCTGCGCAAGGTGTTCTTCGAATTGAACGGCCAGCCGCGCACGATCTTCGTCGCCGACCGCGAACTGGCGGCGACCCGCCCGGCGCGACGCAAGGCCAAGGACGGCGAGGCGGGCCAGATCGGCGCCCCGATGCCGGGCATGGTGGT
>JBHICX010000063.1:0-9861 GCA_046759805.1 Kiloniellales bacterium
TCAGCGGTGTCGGTTACCGCGCCGCGGTGGCGGGCGACAAGCTCACCCTACAGCTCGGTTACAGCCGCGACATCAAGTTCCCGATCCCGGACGATATCGAGATCACCTGCCAACGCCCGACATTGATCTCGGTCAAGGGGGCGGACAAGCAACGGGTCGGGCAGGTGGCCGCCGAGATCCGCCGCTACCGCCCGCCGGAGCCCTACAAGGGCAAGGGCATCAAGTACGACCATGAGAGGATCCGGCGCAAGGAGGGCAAGAAGAAGTGAGCCGCGCCGCAGAGCAGGACCCCGGGTCATGCTGACCGGAACGCGACTGTTCGAGCGACGCCGGCAGCGCAACCGCGCCCGACTGCGCCGCAAGTCAGCGGGCCGGCCACGGCTTTCGGTGTTCCGCTCCGCCAGGCACATCTACGTGCAGGTGATCGACGACGACGCCGGCCGCACGCTTGCCGCCGCCTCGACCATCGACAAGCAGCTCAAGCCCAAGCTCAAGTCGGGCGCCGACAAGGATGCCGCGGCGCATGTCGGCAAGCTTATCGCCGAACGGGCGCTCGAGGCCGGCATCAAGGACGTGGTGTTCGACCGCGGCGGCTACATGTACCACGGCCGCGTCAAGGCGCTGGCCGAGGCCGCCCGGGAAGGCGGGCTGAACTTCTAGCGGGAAAGGACGATGGCAGCCCCGAGACGACGACACGATCGCGGCCGCCCGCGGGAGACCCCGGGGCACGAAGACTCCGAGTTCGTGGAGAAGCTGGTCGGCATCAATCGCGTGGCCAAGGTGGTTAAGGGCGGCCGGCGCTTCGGCTTCGCCGCGCTGGTGATCGTCGGCGACCAGCGCGGCCGCGCCGGCTTTGGCGCCGGCAAGGCGCGCGAGGTGCCCGAGGCCATCCGCAAGGCCACGGAAAACGCTCGACGCAACCTGATCCGGGTGCCGCTGCGCGAGGGCCGGACCCTGCACCATGACATCAACGGCCGGTTCGGCGCCGGCCGGGTGGTGCTCAGGGCAGCGCCGGCCGGCACCGGCATCATCGCCGGCGGCCCGATCCGCGCCATCTTCGAAGCCCTCGGCGTGCAGGACGTGGTGGCGAAATCGGTCGGCTCGTCCAATCCGCACAACATGATCAAGGCGACCTTCGACGGCCTTGAACATGTCATGGCGCCGCGCCAAGTAGCAGCTAAGCGTGGCAAGAAGGTGGGCGAGATCGTCGGGCGCCGCGAGGGGTCCACCGAGGCCAAGGAGCAATAGGCCGTGGCCGAGAAAAAAGAGGCCACCCTCAAGGTGACGCAGATCGGCAGCCCGATCGGCCGCCCCAGGGACCAGCGGGCGACGCTTATCGGCCTCGGGCTCAACAAGCTCCATCGGTCGCGGGTGCTTGAGGACACGCCAGCGGTCCGCGGCATGATCCGCAAGGTGCACCACCTGGTGCGGGTGGAGGAAGCCGGCTGACGCCGGCCCGGGTAGGGGCGATGCGCCTGAATGAGCTTTCCGATAATCGCGGCGCCCGCAAGACCGGCAAGCGGCTGGGACGTGGCCCGGGCTCGGGTAAGGGCAACCGGGCGGGCCGCGGCCAGAAGGGTCAGAAGGCCCGCTCGGGCCTGGCCCTCAAGGGCTTCGAGGGCGGCCAGATGCCGCTGGCGCGCCGGCTGCCCAAGCGGGGCTTCACCAACGTCTTCCGCAGGCGCTATGCCGAGGTGAACCTGGGCCGCCTGCAACAGGCGATCGACGCCGGCCGGCTGGACGCGGCCAAGCCGGTGGACGGCGCGGCGCTCAAGGCCGCCGGCGTGGTCCGCCGGCTCAATGACGGGGTTCGGCTGCTGGCCAAGGGCGGGCTCGACGCCAAGCTCACCATCGAGGTGACAGGGGCGTCGAAGGCGGCGATCGCCGCGGTCGAGAAGGCCGGCGGCACGGTGACCTTGGTCGGCCCGGTCAAGCCGGAGCGCAAGGCCGGGAAACGCGGCGACGGGATGGCGGCGCCGGAGGCGGCGACGCAACCATGACCTCCGCCGCCGAGCAACTCGCCGCCAACATCAATTTCGGCGTCTTCGCCAAGGCGACCGAGCTGAAGAAGCGCGTCTGGTTCACCCTGGGCGCCCTGGTCATCTACCGGCTCGGCACCTACATCCCGATCCCCGGCATCGACCCGATCATCCTGCAGGACGTCTTCCAGCAGCAGGCCGGCGGCATCCTGGGCATGTTCAACGTGTTCGCGGGCGGCGCCCTCGGGCGGATGGCCATCTTCGCGCTGAACATCATGCCGTACATCTCCTCGGCCATCATCATGCAGCTCTTGACCGCCGTGAACCCGACGCTCGAGCAGCTGAAGAAAGAGGGCGAGACCGGGCGCAAGAAGATCAACCAGTACACCCGCTACGGCACGGTGCTCTTGGCCGCGGTGCAGGCCTGGGGCATCTCCATCGGCCTCGAGGGGATGGCCGGCAGCCAGGGCTCGGCGGTGATCCAGCCGGGCATGTTCTTCCGCCTGACCACGGTGATCACCCTGGTCGGCGGCACCATCTTCCTGATGTGGCTGGGCGAGCAGATCACCCAGCGCGGCGTCGGCAACGGCATCTCGCTGATCATCTTCGCCGGCATCGTCGCCGAGCTGCCGAGCGCGCTGGTAGCCACGCTCGAGCTGGGCCGCACCGGAGCTTTGTCGACCTTCAAAATTCTCTTGCTGTTGGTTATGTCGGTAGTGGTCATCGGCTTCATCGTTTTTGTCGAGCGGGCGCAGCGCCGGATCGTGGTGCAGTACCCGAAGCGGCAGATGGGGCAGCGCATGGTTGGCGGCGAGTCCTCGCACCTGCCGCTGAAGCTCAACACCGCGGGCGTGATTCCGCCCATCTTCGCCAGCTCGCTGTTGATGCTGCCTTTGACCGTGGCCGGGTTCTCCGGCGCCGGCGGGCCGGAATGGCTGACCCTGCTGACCGCGTACATGGGCCGTGGCAGCCCGCTTTATCTCGGTATCTACGTGTCGCTGATCGTGTTCTTCGCCTTCTTCTACACCGCCATCGTGTTCAACCCGGCGGATACCGCGGACAACCTCAAGAAACATGGCGGCTACCTGCCGGGGATCCGACCAGGCACGAACACCGCGGAGTATCTGGACTATGTCCTCACCCGGCTGACCGTGATCGGCGCCGGCTATCTGGCGGTGGTCTGCATCATGCCGGAGATCCTGATCTCGCGGTGGAATGTGCCGTTCTACTTCGGGGGCACCAGCCTCCTCATCGTGGTCAGCGTCACCATGGACACCGTGGCACAGGTGCATGCGCACCTCCTGGCGCACCAGTACGAGGGCCTGATCAAGAAAGCGAAGCTCCGGGGACGGCGCTAGTGTGGCGTCCACTCCCGTGGAATCGGTTCCGGCCCACGCCCGGCCAGCTGGCGAATCGTATGCTATGGGTGGCCGGGTGGGGGCGTGGGCCGGTTCCGTCTGAACGGATAGTGTGACAATGAACCTGGTCCTGTTCGGGCCGCCGGGGTCAGGAAAGGGGACTCAGGCCAGGCGCCTGCAGGAACGCCACGCGCTGGTGCAGCTCTCGACCGGCGACATGTTGCGCGCGGCGGCCGACGCCGGGACGGCGCTGGGCCGGCAGGCCAAGTCGATCATGGAGGCCGGCGAGCTGGTCCCCGACGACCTCATGATCGCCATGATCGCCGAGCGCATCGATCAGCCGGACTGCGCCAACGGCTTCATCCTCGACGGTTTCCCGCGCACCGTGACACAGGCCGAGGCGTTGGACACCATGCTGGCGGAGAAGGGGCTGAGCCTCGACCGCGTGATCCTGATCGAGGTCGACGAGGAGGCGCTCATCGAGCGCATCTCTGGCCGATTCAGCTGCGCCGACTGCGGCGCCGGCTACCACGACAGCTTCCGGCGTCCCAAGGTCAAGGGGGTGTGCGACCAGTGCGGCGGCAGCCGTTTCACGCGCCGGGCCGACGACAACGAGGCCACGGTGCGCTCGCGGCTCGCCGCCTACCACCAGCAGACCGCCCCGATCCTCCCCTACTATCGCGCCAAGGGGGTGCTGACGACGGTGGACGGCATGGCCTCGATCGATGCCGTGACGCGGCAGATCGACGCGGTCCTGGAATGATCGCCGGCGGCGTCCGACATCGGGATTCAAACACACCACAGAGACACAGAGGCACAGAGGCACAGAGGTGGATCACGGAGCTAGAAACTGACCGGCGGGAAGCGCCTTTCGTTCTTTCTCTGTGTCTCTGTGCCTCTGTGGTTCAATTGCGTCGGTACAGCCGGTTGTGGCCGACATCGAGCCGGTTGTCGAAACCCGGCGCCGGGATCGCCTGGGCCGCCCGTGAATCCTCCTTGACACCCGTCCGCCGTCCCCGCGGCCCGACGCGCTGATGCGTATCATGCTCAATTGTTGATCAAACAAAACGATTTAGCTTTTACGTGACCATGCTAACATAATTGTCTCAATGCGCTACGGATTGTGTGCAAACAATCGTTGCGCGGCGGCCCTGCTTGCTGGCTTATCGCCATTTATTGGTATCGAACGGGAACCGATGAAAGGTTCGGCGATCGAGCAACGGGCGAAAGCGCGCAAAGCGAACTCACGCGGTGCGCGCCGCGACGTGGTCACCAGCATGTGCGGCGTCTGTCCTGCCGGGTGCGGCGTCGATGTGCATTTGGTGGGGAGCAGGATTGAGCGCCTGGTCCCATTAAGAAATCATCCGCTCGGCATGGTTTGTCCGCGCGGCATGCGGGCTTCGGAAATCGTTTATTCCAATGAGCGAATTCTCTATCCCCAGCGGCGCGCTGGCGGTCGTGGCACGGCCAAGTTCGAGCGCATCACCTGGGATGATGCATATGAAATCTTGGTGAACACCCTTCGCCGAGTCGCCAAGCAACACGGACCTGAAGCCATCTGCATGTACACCGGGCGTGGCAATTTCGAGTTCGGTTTGACCGAGTTCTTTGCACCCAGCCGGACGTCGGAGTCCTCGGCCAATTCTGTGCTCTTTCCCTTCGGATCTCCCAATACGACTGGCGTTGGCTCACTCTGTTATGCCGCACATGGGATGATTGCGCCGCATGCCTGCTTCGGAAACCATGTCCGGAATTTGCACGAGGACATCGAGAACACCGACCTGGTCCTCGTCTGGGGCGCCAATCCGGCGACCGATTCACCGCCGATAAACCTGCGGCGCATCAAGCGGGCCCAAAAGCGTGGCGCGCGGGTGATCGTGATCGATCCCCGCCGGACTGAAACCATCCGGGCTGCGCACGCGCAATGGATTGGCGTACGGCCGGGGACGGACGGCGCGCTTGGGCTTGGCGCGATACACGTGCTGATCGAAGAGGATCTCTACGATCATCACTTCGTCGAACACTGGACGCATGGATTTGAAGAATTGCGCGGCTACGTGCGCGAATTCTGCCCGGAGCATGTTGAGCGAATCACCAGGGTTCCCGCCAATACCGTCCGCGCCCTGGCCCGGGCGGTCGCCGGCGCCAGGGGATGCTCCTTTCTGATGTATACCGGGCTCGAATACTCGAACTCTGGTGTGCAGGCCATTCGTGCCGTCTGGACATTGCAGGCGTTGGCCGGCCATCTTGATGTTCCTGGCGGGAAATTATTCAAGATGGAAAATCGGCTGCGACTTACCCGCAACGTGACGGAGCCACCCGCTAATGCGCGCCGGCCAATAGGTGCCGACCTGTATCCGCTGTACCACCAAACGCGCAACGAAGCCCATGCCGCGCGCTTGCCTCGGGCGATCCTCGAAAGCGATCCTTATCCCGTTCGTTCACTGATCATCAGTGGCGCCTCGGTGATCACCGCCTGGCCGGGCCCCGATATGTGGCGCCGGGCGCTGGCGGCGCTGGACTTCCTGGTGATTGTCAATCGGTTCCCGACGGCGGATATGCAATTTGCCGATCTCTTGCTGCCAGCGACCACAATGTTTGAGATCGAGTCGTACATGATCTACGACGGGTACATCCAACTCCGCTCACGTGTGATCGAGCCGCGCGGGGAGGCGCGGAATGACTATCTTATCTTCGCTGAGCTGGCGCACCGGCTTGGCTATGGACATCTCTGGCCGCAAACCGAAGAAGGGATGATCGAACAGGCGCTCGACAAAACGGGGGTCACTGTGAAGGCATTACGCGCGCATCCCCAGGGAATTCCGTTCCCTGAGCCGGAAATGCACTACCGCAAATATGAGACTGGCGAACTGCGCGCCGATGGGCGGCCGGGTTTCGAGACCGCTACCGGCAAGTTTGAGATCACTTCCGAGTGGCTGCGCGAGCATGGCTACGAGCCCTTGCCCGCCTACACCGAGCCTATCGAAGGGCCGCTGGCGAGTCCTGAGCTTATCCAGCGGTATCCGCTGGTCTTCAACTCCGGGGCGCGCACTCAATCCGCCTTTCGCTCGCAGCATTACAACATCCCTTCACTGATTACGCTGCAACCCCTGCCGCTGGTTCACATTCACGTGGAGGATGCTAAGGAACGGAAGATTGAGGACGGCGACGAAGTATTCGTTATCTCGCCGCGGGGCCGCGTGCGATTTTGGGCACATGTAACCGAGGACATCCTGCCTGGCGTCGTCGAGGTCAACATGGGGGGTGGCGGGCCATTAGGCACGGAAGCCTGGCAGCGCGCGAACGTCAATGAACTGACCGACCCTCGAAACTGTGATCCAATTTCCGGGTTTCCCGTTTATAAGGCCTTGCTGTGTGAGGTCGTCAAAGTTGAAGCGTGATCCGGGACGCTTCGCAGTTCGTTTTGAGCCGACATTTCCCGCACTGGTTTTCCGCAGGCTCGGCACGAAATGTTCCCGTTTGGGCTGATGTGGCCGCAGATGAGCGGTGTGCACGGTGGGCATGGCAGATCGACACGGTCCTGGCCTGAGGCAACATCGGGGTGAGCCTTTCGGGTGCGGCGCCGAATTGGCATCGGAACTCGCTCTCACCACAGAGGCACAGAGGTGGGTTACAGAGGTGGTAATTGACCGGCGCGAAGCGCCTTTCGTTTTTTCTCTGTGCCTCTGTGCCTCTGTGGTTCAATTACGCCGGTACAGGCGGTTGTGGCCGACGTTGAGCAGGTTGTCGAAGCCCAGCGCCGGGATCGCGCGGGCCGCCCGCGACACATCCGCGACGCCCTTCCAGAAGGTCTCGCCCGGCAGCTCACAGGCGGCGTCGTCCATCACCAGATAGCCGCCCGGCACCACCAGCGGGGCGTAGTTGGCGATGTCGGAGGACACCACCTCGAAGCTGTGGTCGCCGTCGACGTACACCAGCTCGAAGGCCTGACCGCCGAGTTGGGCCATCACCGCCGGGTCGTTGGAGTAGCCCTTGACCAAGCGGACCGGCGCGAAGTCGAGATCGAAGGCGGCGAAGATCTCGCGGTTGCGCGCCAGGTAGTCGTCCATCGGATGCAGGTTGCGGGCGGCTTGCGCCGCCCGGTAGCGCCGGTCGAACCGCTTGCGTAACGAGCGTATGAACCGCGGCTGCCAGCGGGTGTTGCCCGCGAACGGTGACAGCGCGGTGATCTCCACCGCAAGGCCAAGCTCGCGGGCGATCAGCGCCCACAGCGAGATGGTCTGGCCCTTGTAAACGCCGATCTCGAGCGCCCGCACCCGGCCGAAGCGCCGGCCCAGGTCCTGGAGCGCCAGCCACCACAGGTAATGAAAGGCGCGGTCGCCATAGCCCCAGCGGCGGGCTTCGACCCAGTCGCGGTGGCGCTTCAGGAGCGGCACGGTGTCGGTGAGCCGGGTGAACGCCGCGTGCAGCCCCTCGTTGTGGTCCGCAGTATTTTGGTAATCAGCGATGCGCTGGGCCAGGCTGTCGCCAGCCGGCCGCAGCCCGCCGGACGGTGCCGCGCTCAGAACTTCTCCACCCACGGCCTCAGGTCCGGCTCCGGGGTGCAGGCGCCGCGGTGCCGCAGGTGCAGTTGATCGTACGCCTCGGCGATGGCCTCCGGAGGCCGTCCGGCGGCAGCATCCGCGCCAGCTCCAGGTAGCGCTCGGAGGCGATCTGCCGGTCGATGATGACGTGGGCCACGTGCACGTCCATTGGCCCCCCTCGGCCGCTCACTCGGCAGCGGTCTGCGCCGGCTCGGGGCTGCGGAACGCCTGCAATAGGTCCGCCTCGCGGGTCTTGGCGTCGGCCAGGTGGCGCGCTTTCACGTGGCCGAAGCCGCGAATGTGCTCAGGGATGGAGGCAATCTCGACCGCCAGTCCGTGGTTGCTGCGGTCGAGGCCCTGTAACAGCTCGGCGATGGTCGCCTCGTAGTCCGCGATCAGCCGGCGCTCGGTCTTGCGCTCCGCCGAAAGGGCGAACGGGTCGAGCCGGGTGCCGCGCAGCCGCTTCAGCTTCGCCAACAGGTGGAACACCCCCATCATCCACGGCCCGTAGGTCCGTTTCTTAAGCAGGCCGGTGTCCGGGTCGCGCTTGGCGAACAGCGGCGGCGCCAGGTGGAAGCGCAGCCGGACGTCGCCCTCGAAGGCCTGGCCAAGCCGCTCGCGGAAGGCCGGGTCGGCGTAGAGCCGGGCCACCTCGTACTCGTCCTTGTACGCTAGCAGCTTGAAGTAGTAGCGGGCGACCGCCTTGGTTAGCTCGTCGCTGTCCTTCACCTTCCGGCTTTCGGCGCGCTGCACGGCGACCACAAGGTCCTTGTAGCGGCGCGCATAGGCCGCGTCCTGGTAGTTGGTGAGAAAGGCGATGCGGCGTTCGACCATGTCCTCCACGCTGCGCGCCAGGTCCGGCGCCGTGGCCACGGCCGGCCCGACTTGGCGCTCGACCGCGGCCAGGTCGTGCACCGCCCGCCGGCCCCATAGGAACGCCTGCAGGTTCTGCTCCACGGCGACCCCGTTCAGCTCGATGGCGCGCTCGATCGCCGCGGCCGAGACCGGAATGAGCCCGCGCTGCCAGGCGTTGCCCAGCATGAACAGGTTGGTGGCGATAGAGTCGCCGATGAGCGCCGTGGCTAGGCCGGTGGCGTCGACGAAGGCCACGTTCCGGGCCCCGGCGGCCTCGATAATCAGGTCGCGGAGCGCGTCGGCCGGGAACGACCAGTCCGAGTCCCGGGTGAAGCTGCCGGTCACCGTCTGATGGCTGTTGATGATGGCCTGGGTCCTGCCCCTCTCGATCTTGGCCAGCGCCTCGAAGCCGCCCGCCACCACGATGTCGCAGCCGAGCACCAGGCGGGCGCCGCCGGCGGCCAGCCGCACCGCATGGATGTCCTCCGGGCGCCGGGCGATGCGCAGGTGGCTGATCACGGCGCCGCCTTTCTGCGCCAGCCCGGTCATGTCCAAGACCGAGCAGCCCTTGCCCTCGAGATGCGCCGCCATGCCGAGGAGCGCGCCCACCGTGACCACCCCGGTGCCGCCGACCCCGGTTACCAGGATGCCATAGGGCTCGTCCAGCGCCGGCAACGCCGGCTCCGGCAGTGCCTCGAAGGCGGCGGCAGGCACCTTTGCCGCCGCAGCACCCCGGCGCGGCCGGCCGCCAATCACGGTGACGAAGCTGGGACAGAAACCCTCGAGGCAGGAGTAGTCCTTGTTGCAGGTCGACTGGTCGATCCGGCGCTTGCGGCCGAACTCGGTCTCCACCGGCGTGATCGACAGGCAGTTCGAGGCCAGGCCGCAGTCGCCGCAGCCCTCGCACACCGCCTCGTTGATGAACACCCGGCGCGCCGGGTCGGGGTAAAGGCCGCGCTTGCGCCGGCGCCGCTTCTCGGCGGCGCACATCTGGTCGTAGATGATGACCGACACGCCCGGCCAGTCGCGGGCGTCGCGCTGGATCCGGTCCAGCGCGTCACGGTGGTGCACCTTGACGCCGGGCGGCCATTGGGTGCCCAGCGGATACTTGTCCGGCTCGTCGGT